>JAYTIB010000526.1:0-4368 GCA_043732205.1 Schlesneria sp.
CATCCAACAACTCGAACACCACCCACAACCATCACCCCGCAAAATCCCCGCACTCGCTTGATTGGCCCTTGATTTCAAACACAGTCGCTCTCCCCCGCAGAGCCGGGGGAGAGGGGCCCGGAAACGCCAACTGCGTTGTCGCAAGAACTCGTCCTGAATCCTTCGTTCCCTTCGTTGGCTTCTGTTGAACCATGCTGACGATTACCGAAGCCTTTGATCGAATCCTCGCGACGGTCGCGCCGTTGGACGCGGTCGCTTTGCCGTTGTGCGATGTGCTGGGCTTGACGCTGGCAGACGACATTGCGGCAGCGGACGATTCACCTCCGTTCGACAAGTCGCTGATGGACGGTTACGCGGTTCGAGCGGTCGATGTGGCGAGTGGCGTCACGTCGTTGAAGGTCGTCGAAGTGGTCACGGCCGGGCGAGTTCCCACGCAAACCGTCGGCCCTGGCGAGGCGACGCAGATCATGACCGGAGCGCCGCTGCCCGACGGTGCGGATCTCGTCGTCAAGATCGAGGAGACGTCTCGGGACACTACTGTAGTCCCGTCGCTCCGCCGACGGGACGTCCGGTCGGCGGAGCGACCGGACTACGGTAATGTTCACGTCACGACGAAATCAGTGACACCCGGCACGAACATTCTGCGGCGCGGCACGTCGGTCCGCGCGGGCGATGTGGTGTTGAAGGTGGGGATGAAACTGAACGGCTCGCGCATCGGCGCTCTGGCGGAACTCGGCCGCGCAGTGGTGCAGGTCCAACGTCGTCCGACTGTTGCCGTGCTCGCCACCGGAGATGAATTGGTCGCTGTCGAACAGGCTATTGGACCGGGGCAGATCCGGAATTCGAATCAGGCGATGCTCGTCGCGCAGATTCAAGCAGCGGGAGCGATCCCGGTGCCGCTCGGCATCGCGCGCGACAACCCCGATGATCTGCGGGCCAAGATTCAACTCGGTCTGAAGTGCGATCTGTTCGTCCTTTCGGGCGGCGTCTCGGCCGGAACTCTCGATCTGGTTCCGAGCACCCTTGCGGAAGCGGGGGTGCGCGAGGTTTTTCATCGTGTCGAACTCAAGCCGGGCAAGCCCGTGTGGTTTGGTGTCAAGCCGGGCGAGGTTGAGGTAGACGGGACGGACAGAACGTTCGACGTGCGCCGTCTTCGGCCTGCCCGGAAATCCAGTCAGCAGTCTGGTCTGTTGCGAGTTGTTCGTGAAGACCGCGATCCGGCGATTGATGGGGCAGTCGCCGGCGCTGCCGCAGTCGATTCCGGCAAAGCTCGAACATGACCACGCGGCGCGCGCGGACCGGCCGACGTATCATCCGGCACGGCTGACCTGGTCGACGGCAGGACCGCTCGTGACACTCGTCCCGTGGCATGGTTCTTCGGATCTGTGCGGCACGGTTGCGGCCAACGCGATGGTGTTTCTGTCCGGTGAGGCGCAACAGTATCGAGCCGGGGACGCCGTCGAGACGATCGCGTGGTGATGCGCCCCCGATGTGGTTTCAAAATACCAACACCAACCCGAAGCGTAAGCGAGGGAATCGGAAGTTCCGGCGTGGAACCGCCCCTCGCTCACGCTTCGGGTTGGTGTTGAAGCCGCCTCCAAGCAGGGCGAAAGCCGCTTCCGCCGTGGCACTTCGGTCGCAGCGAGCCGCAACCGGTCTTGCTGTGGTTCGCCGCCTTCCGGTAGAAACCCCCCGCGTTGGCCGGGCGTGATCGGAACAGCCCGGCGGACACGTTTGAACAAGGGGGCAGGGACGCCATGATTTCTCGTCGACTGATGGACCGTTTGCAGACCGGCTGGCTCGCGGTTTCCAGCAGCATGTGGGGCGCGGCGCTCGCTTGCGGAGTGCTCATCGGAGCGCTGGCTGTTTCGACGTCGCTGTCGTGGACGCTGACGTGGAGTGACGACCGTGCGCTGGCGTGCGCCGCGATCCTGATGTTCGCTGGCGGAATCGTCGTTGGTGGTCGGGTGGCGCTGTCGAAGTATTTGGGTCAGACGGAACTGGCGGTCGCGGCCTGTACGTGGACACTGTTGCAGCCGTGGTTGGTCACCGGTCTGACGCTGTCGATCCGCTACTTGCCGCTGACATTGTTGGAGTCCGAGCAGACTCGCTTTTTAGTCGGGCTCGTTTGTGCCGTTCCTGCGTGGTTCATGGCGGGCTGGCTCTGGTCGAGTCTGGTGACTGGGGCAGCCAGCCTGGCTTCGGCCCGACGTTGCAGCGACTCGACACTCGCTGCCGCGACGGCGTTTGGATTCGCGATCGGATTGACTGCCAGCGTCTTCGTGTTGGCACCGTGGATTGGAGCGTGGGGGACTGTGGCCTGCGCCGTGGTGGTCGTGATTGCGGCCAGGATCGCGGTGGGCACAAGTCAATCGAAGCCGGACGGGCAAGAGTACACATGCTCCACAGTGACGGCCGGGCAGAGAGATGCCGGAACCGTCGCGGTGCAGGTGGTGGCGACCGTGGCGATTGGCGGACTGCTCGCCGTTGTCATGCGCCTGGTGGGACAATTGATGCCCGATGGATCACAGGTCAGCTTCGCGGAATGGATCGGTTTGGCGATTGGCTTTGGGTTGGGACAATGTCTCCACGGACGACGACTAGCTTGGATGACGCGCGGTCCGTGGGTCATGCTCGCGCCGGCCGCTACCGGTGCGATGCTGCTCGCCTTGCTCCCCGTCGTCGTCGGGGCCTCGCTGTGGGCGACCGCGTCCGTGACTTCGGCGTCGCTGCTGATGGCGTTTCGCGTGGTGCTGCTGGCAAGCGCCACCGCTCCCATCGGCTTCGCTCTCGCCGGTTTGATGCCTGTTTCACAGTCCGCGCTGGGCTGGTGTCTGTTCACACTGCCGGTGGCGATCGGATTCGTCGGCACTCAATTCTGTTTTCAATCGGTGGGGCTGGTGGGAATGCTGACGTTGTTCTCGGTGAGCCTGGTCCTGCTGGGGCTGTCGAGTTTACTACTGCCCGGCCGCGAAACGCCGTCGTGGCGGGGTGCGGGTGGCATCGCGTGTTGCTCACTGCTGGCGCTGTCTGTGCCAATGTGGAGTACACACGACAATCCGTCGCGGATGGCCAAGCTGTTGTTCTCGACGCCGTCGTTCGTCGCCCATCGTGCCGGCTGGGATTCCCGGTTGCTGCCGGTGCTGGATGATGCCCGGGCCATCGACCAGCGCGAGGGACTTCACGGGCCGGTGACTCTGTGGCGGTCGCATGGATTGGAACTGCATCTGCGTGACAACGGAATCCCCCGCGCTGTGATCTCGGCCGACACCACGTCGCATCCGCAGTTCGCCCCCGAAGTGTTGCAGGCCGTGTTTCCGCTGGTGATGGTTCAGCACCCGAACCAGATCCTGTTGTTGGGAGCATCGGGCGGCGTGCCGCTCGCGACCTGTTTGCAGTTTCCCGTTCAACAGGTCGTCTGTGCGGAGAATGACCGGCACTTGATGGACGTCATTCGCGGTCCCATTGCCCGAGAAACAGGATACGACCCGTTCACCGACGAGCGGGCCCGCGTGATAACGGTGCCTCCCGCGCTGGCCGTGATGGCCGGCGGTGAGACATACGATGTCATCCTCAGCTCGCCCCCGTCGTCCTCGATCGTGGCGGGTGGAGCGATGTATACCGCCGACCACTACCAGCACGCTTCACGGTGTCTGGCGGCGGGGGGAATTTTCTGCCAGCGGTTTGAATGTGTGGACTATGGTCCCGAGCCGTTGCGACTGGTCGTCCAAGCGATGCGACAGGGCTTCCGCGAAGTGATCGCCATCGAGACGGCGGCGGGTGAATTCCTGTTGCTGGGGACGAACACCGCCGGCGTCTTCGTTCAGGAAGATTTGCCGGCGCGACTGGAGACGACTCATGTCCGGCGGCTGCTTGCACGCAGCGGCCTCGACTGGTCGGCGCTGTTGAACTTTCCCGCCTATGACCATGCGGCCCTCGGTGAAATCTGCGCCGACGTACGCACATGGACCAACACTCCCGCCAACGGCATTCTGGCCTTGCGGGCACCGCGGGAACTGATGCGTTGGGGACCGAAATTACACGAGGCGCAAACGGTCTTGACCGCCGTCCGCACCAGTCCCGCACCGTTCCTGAGCCCGGAACAGGAAGCGGAATTGGCCGCGGGTGATCTGCACCTGGCCCGCAAGTCGCGACTGCTGGAATGGCTTGGCGATCGGCGGATTTCTCCCGACGTGTTGCGCCGGTTGTCCGAGGTCGCCACGCAGGGCAAGCTGGTGCGTGAGAATCCGGAATCACACTGGTGGGAGTATCGCAAGGCGCTGCGGCAGCAACTTCAAAGTCGCGCCCGCTCGGCCGTGCAACAGGTCAGCCATTCGACGGACGATGCGCCGCTGCACCCGGAAGACG
>JAYTIB010000527.1:0-4361 GCA_043732205.1 Schlesneria sp.
GTGGGCATCGCCCCGCGCGTGAGCGGTGATTCACGCTCCAAACGCGCGGGGCGATGCCCACGCGGTTAAACGAAAACTTCTCATTCATGCCCGCGAGAAGTATGACAGGAATGGCGGAGAGCCAGATTTTCCCGGTACGGGATGCGTTACGGCTGCTTGCCGAGAACTTCCAGTTTCCCATTCGCCGTCCGGCGCAGGATCGCCTTGACGTGCGGGTCGGCGATCAGCAGGTTCCCGTCCAGCAAGGCCACTCCGACCGGGTTCTTGAGCGGTTCACCCGCAACGAACGCGACCGGCGGTGAATTGGCTTCGAACTTCCACACCGTCTTGGCATAGCCATCGGCGATGTACGCTTCGCCCCCGGCACCGAGCACGACGTGATGCGAGAACTGGAAGGGGCGTCCTTCGACCAGAACCGTCCGCTCCTTCCCATCCGCCGACAGCCGCAGCACGGCATCCTTCCCGTGGCAAACGGCAATCAGTCGCCCTTCGGCATCCATCGTGAGACCACGGACCGCGGCCAGTTCGGCGACCACTTCAGGCTCGCCACCACCGGCGGCCACTTTCACAATCCGCTGGATCTCGATGTCGGACGCGAAGATCGTCCCGTCCTTCGCGACGGTGATCGCCATCGGAATTCCCACGTTCCCCTTGGTCAGCGGTTGTGGCTGCCCCGCCTCATCAAACCGGTAGATCTCGCGCGTCGCCGAATCTCCCGCCAGCAGCTTGCCTTCATGATCAATCGCCAGGCAGCGCACGGCGTTCAACGGCGTCCGAAACTTTTTGGAGCCCTGAAAGTAGACCGACCACTTGTTGTCGGCGAACTTCCAGATCCCCGGCAAATCCCGATCGGCCACGTACACGGCGGAATCCTTGCCGACCACCACGGCGAGCGGATACTTCATCGCGTCTTCGGCCAACGCGCTGGAACTGGCGACCAGCAACAGCAGACCGATGAAACTCATCAGGAAGCGAGCGGATTGGCGCAGGCAGGACAACGGGTTCATGCGGCGACCTTCATGACGTGACAAAAGTGGAACAAGCAAAGTGGCGAGATTCTATCGCTGGCCGCAGAGTTTGTCGCATTGATCGCTGGATGAATGTCGGACAGGCTGACTCGAACCGTGAGAATCCAGCTCCGCTTGGCTTTGGCTGACGCCGTGGGCTGGGTATGTTCTTGCCGAAGACCGACCCAACGACTCGGTGAATCCTTCCGCTGACGACAACTGGATCTGTGCGACATGGCGAAATCAATGCAGCGGAAAAGTGGCGGGATCACCTGGATTCACAGACTGGATGAGGGGCTGGTTCGCGATGCGATGGAGGAAGCGACGGTCGATGCCCATGACAAGAGTGAGCAGCACTGCGGGCTGTTCTACGCCGTGACGGAGGAGATGGCATTTCCGTTTCCGGCCCGTGTGCTCGGCGAGACGGTCTCCGTCATCGGGGCCGAGTGGCCGGAAGGCGATGAGTTTGGAATCGATCTGATCTGCGAACGGAATGGCGGGCAGCATCGAGTCGAAGCACGGTCGGTCGAGCTGTTGGAGCCTCTGCCCGAGGGTCACTTGTTTCTGGCGGCGTATCTGGCGTGGAAGCGGTTTGAGTGAAATGAGGTGACGTCATGAATCCGGACAAACGGCGGGAGAAGAAACTCGCCAAGCGGAAGACGGCGAAAGCAAACGAACGGCAGAGTCAGCAGACGGGCCAGTCCGCGTCAAAGCGACCCACAGCCATGTCGCCAGGGGTGGCGCGGTTACAAAAGATGAACCTGTTCGACGAAGTGGCTCACATCATCCAGTGTGCTCAGGATGGTGAGTGTCGCGTTGTGTCTCTGGCGGAACTCGTGCTGTTCTCGACGACGACCGGGGATGCCTGGTTGTTGGATTCTCAGGACAACTTCGCGACATGCCTGCTGCTTGGCGGCAAGCCGCAGAAGAACCGGATCACTGAGACGCCGACTTCCTACGCGGTCGAATGGCAAATGCAATACGCCATCGACGGGGACGAATTCGTCCTCGCGGACAACCGGGGGCAGACCTTCGTTCTTTCCGGCTATCCCTTGTCCGAAATCCAGCAGGCGATTGCCAACCACGCGCGCCTGGCACGGGAATTGGATTTGCGATGAAGCACATCGGTGCCTCCAACTTCCAGCAGGGTCTGCTCTATCCCGTGGTGTCGCGCGCGGTGGCAGAGTTGTTGAAGACCCGCGACGTGATCGCCCCCGTCGAATTATTGCTCCACCTTCAGAGGATCACGAAGGCACAATATGAGGACTGGCGCATGGGGAGGATTCCGTGCTTGGAGCAGGTCTGCTCCGGCAACCCCAGCAAGCTAAACCGGCTGCTGCGAATTCTCGACCACCACGCACGGGCTTTGGGATTGAAGCCGTCGCACACCGCATATCACCGGTGGGGCAAAGGCCGAAAACAAGTCTTGCGATTCTCCAAGAGCGGCGACCCCAATCTGGAAGCCGCCTATTCCCGGCATTATGTGAAGCAGGCGATGCCTCAACCGGGACAACCCGATCCAGAGATGTTGGAACAGAAAGCGACCCCGCAGACATGAGCGAGTATCAGTACATCCACTTCATCGCGCTGGACCGGCCGCTCGATGAGAAACAACTTGAGTACATGCAGACGCAGTCGTCGCGGGCCGAGATCACGAAGTGGGAGTTCACCAACGAGTACCACTACGGCGACTTCCACGGCAACGCCGAGGAGATGCTGCGGCGCGGGTACGATGTGCATCTGCACTACGCCAACTACGGGACGCGGCTGCTGATGTTCCGGTTGCCCGGCGGGTTGCCGTGGGACCGGAAGACGTTCGAGGCATACCTGCCGGAATACGGCATCAAATGGCATCCGGACAAACAGGGCCGCGGCGGCATCCTGGAGATTCAACCGGAGGCGGACGGAGGATCATTTGACGATGGCTTGTTTGAAGTGGACGCGCTGCTGGCAGAGATCGCGCCGGTGCGCGAGCTGCTGATCGCGGGAGATCTCCGTCCGCTCTATGTGATGTGGCTGGCTTGCCACGACGACGATGAGACGATGGAGCCGCCGCTGCCAGCGGGCATGGACTCATTGCCGGAGTGTTTGACGGCGCTGGCCGACTTTTACGAAGTCAGTGGCGACATGCTCGAAGCTGCCGCCGAAGGCTCGCCACCCCTGCCGAAGTCGAATGAAGCGGACTCGCGAACGTCCGCGTGGCTGGCCGGGCAGTCAAAAGAGGAACTGAAGGAACTCGTGCAACGGTTTCTGGCCGGAGACGCAGCGGGCGTGCGGAGTGGGACTCTGGCGCTCATCCGGGATGAGTCCGGAGCGGTCACATGGCCTGCGGCGGAACCGACTCGCACCCACCAAGAACTGAGAGAACGGGCCGATGAGTTGGAGGTGCGCCGGAATCAACGGGAGGCCGAGGCGAAAGAAAAGGCTCGACGCGCGAGGCTCAAGAAGATGGCGGCCGATCCCCAAGCGGTGATCGATGAAGTGGAGAGTCTCGTCAGGCAACGTTCGACAACGAACTACATCAAGGCGGCGAAAACACTCGTCGAATTGGGAGAGGCTCTGGGGCCAACGGACGGCCCGACCCGAGTCCACGCGGTGGCGGAGCGTCTCCGCCAGAAGCATCCCACGCTGAAAGTCCTCGTCTCCGAACTGCGGAAACACGGGCTGCTGGCCAAGACGAAATGATCAACGCTGACGCTCGGACGGAGCGGTTTGACGCCCCGCATTGGCAGGGCAGCCTACAGCGAATTCGACGTCTCACAGAGTCGGCTCACCGTTGGTGAGCCCCGCCCCCGCCAACGATTCTGATTGGCCGTCCACCACGGCTGTTTCCAGCGGGCGATGATCTGGGCGTACAAGTCGAGAGCGGGTGAAGGGAATCGAACCCTCGCCTAAAGCTTGGGAAGCTTTCATTCTACCATTGAACTACACCCGCGATGCGGGACGTAAACTATCAACCGCCGAAGCGCGGGTCAAGCTGTGGCCAGTCCGACCATGCGGCCGTTTGGCTCCGGAATTACCGGCGGACCTGTGTCTGTCCTTCGGCCGGACCAAACCGCAATTCGATGTCGCTGGTCTGGCCCCGGATCAGGATGCGCCCCGCCTCGCCGTCGTAGTGTGCCGTCAACAACTGGTCGATCCTCAGGTTCTCGCGATAGCCGATCGTCGCACCGGATTTGGAATCGAGGACTTCGATCAACAGACTCTGCGGAGAATTATCGCCCCGGTCCTTCACGGCACTCACGGTGACCAGGAATGGCAACCGACCATCGGGGAACTGCAGGATCGTGCGATGCGGAAGGGACCGCTTCCAAAGCAGGTCGCCGCTGGCGCGATCGAAGGCGTAGAAGTCGT
>JAYTIB010000528.1:0-11171 GCA_043732205.1 Schlesneria sp.
AGGGACGGTGATTGATGAGAGGAAGCAGACGGTGAGTGATCCGCTGGAAGATCCGTACGACGATCATATTCTCGACCACTTTGAGTCCCCGTACCACAAAGGTCATTTGGCGAGCCCGTCCTGTTCGCACTCCGATCGCAATCCCATCTGCGGCGATCAGATCACCGTGGAACTGCTGGTCGATGAACACGACCGGGTGAAGGAAGCCTATTTTGACGGGAAGGGCTGTGCCATCAGCCAGGCGGCGGCTTCGATCTTGTGTCAGGAAATCGAAGGGAAATCGCTCGACGAGCTGAAGGATTTCCAAGCCAAACAGATGCTGGATCTGCTGAAGGTCCGGCTGACGGCCAGCCGTCAAAAATGTGGTCTGCTGGGGTTCAAGGTGCTCAAGACAATGCTGTATTCACTCGATGAACAGCGTGAACCGGCCAGTTCCGGATAAGAAGCTGTTTCAAAACCAACCCGAAGAGCGTGTGAATCTTTCAAGTTCAATGGCGGTCCGCCACAAGATGTCGCGTTGGCTTTAGCCGACGCGGTATGACAACTGGCGTGGGTTGAAACCCACGCCACAAAGACTCACAAGCTCGAAGCGTGAGCGAGGGACGATTCCACGCAGGAACTCTCCGCTCCCTCGCTCACGCTTCGGGTTAGTGTTTGTGTTTTGAAACGTCTATTAAAGACGACCTCACCGTTGACGACACTGCGACACACTTGACCATGACCACGAATCCCCCCGACTTTGATGTCGAATCCGTTCGACGCGATTTCCCCATCCTGGATCAGCGCCTGGCCGGAGACATGCCGCTGGTGTATCTCGACACCGCCGCGACCGCGCACAAGCCCCGGTCGGTGGTCGCCAAGCTGATGGAGTGCTACGAGCAGTACAACTCCAACGTGCATCGCGGCATCCACCAGTTGGGTGACCGGATGACCACCGAGTTGGAATCGGCCCGCGAAAAGATCCAACAGTTCATTGGTGCCGGAGAATCGGACGAGATCATCTTCACGTCCGGAACCACGATGTCGCTGAACGTGGTCGCCCACGGCTGGGGCCGCAAGTTTCTGCGGCCCGGTGATGAGATCCTGCTGAACCCGATGGAGCATCACGCGAACCTGGTCCCCTGGCAACTCGCCGCGGCGGCGACCGGTGCGACGCTGAAGTACATCCCGCTGACGTCCGACGGCCGGCTCGATCTGTCCACGCTGGATGAGTTGCTGACGCGCAAGACGAAGCTGCTGGCGGTGACGGCCATGTCCAACGTGCTGGGGACGATCAATCCGATCGACGAACTGGCCCGCCGCGCTCACGATGTCGGCGCACTGATCTGTGTCGACGGCGCGCAATCGGTGCCGCACATGCCGACGAACGTTCGGTCACCGCAGATCGATTTCCTCGCGTTCTCCGGGCACAAGCTGTACGGTCCGACGGGCATCGGCGTGCTCTATGCCCGGCGGCAGTTGCTCGAAGCGATGGACCCATTCCTGGCCGGCGGGCACATGATTCGCGAAGTATTTCTCGATTCGGCCACGTGGGCTGATCCTCCGGCCAAGTTCGAGGCGGGGACATGCCCGTTCATCGAAGCGGTGGGACTCGGTGCCGCCATCGACTACGTGCAGAAGTTGGGACTCGCGCCGATCGGCCGTTACGAGCACTCACTCTCCGTGCGGGCTCACGAACGGCTGTCGCAGGTTCCCGGCGTGACGATTCACGGCCCGTCGGTCGAGCATAAGGGGGCGATCCTCAGCTTCACGGTCGAGGGCGTGCATCCTCATGATTTGTCGGATGTTCTCGACCGGCGCGGCGTCGCGATCCGGGCGGGGCACCACTGCACAATGCCGCTCCACGAACTGCTGAACCTGACCGCGACGGCACGCGCCAGCCTGGCGTTCTACAACACGGCCGCCGAAGTCGACGCCCTGGCCGATGCCGTTCAGGCGGCGCGGAAGGTATTCCGCTTGAAGTAGCCGCAGCGTAGGTTCAACAGCCCGTCGAATCCCGTAGAGCAAGCGGCCCGCCTGCTCGCAACATGATTGAGCCCGCTTCCACCATGCCCGCTCCCACGATCCGCGCCGTTTGTTTTGATCTCGATGGTCTGATGTTCAACACGGAGCACGTGTTTTACGAGTCGGCCGAAGTCTTGTTGCAGCGGCGCGGGCTGGCGATGTCGCGCGGTGCGATGGATGCCATGCTCGGCCGTCGTCCGCTGGAGTCGTTCCAAGCCCTGATCGACTACCTGAACTTGAAAGAAGGTCCGGCCGAGTTGCTGGCCGAATCGCGCGTCATCTTTCATGGATTGCTCGACACCAAGCTGCAACCGATGCCGGGACTGTTCGAACTGCTTGCACTGATCGAGTCGGTCGGATTGCCCAAGGGGGTCGCCACGTCATCGCCGCGCGACTACTTGGAGAACGTGTTCGGCCGATGGAACCTGCTGCCCCGGTTTCCGGTCGCGTTAACCGCCGAGAGCGTGACTCACGGCAAGCCGAACCCGGAAATTTATCTCAAGGCCGCCGAGAAGCTGGGTGTGCCCCCGGAACAGATGCTGGTGCTGGAAGACACCCAGACCGGAACCCGAGCCGGTGCGACCGCCGGCGCGTTCGTCGTGTCGGTCCCGCATGAACACACGGCGACGCACGATTTTTCCCAGGCCCAGTACATCGCCACCGGCCTGGACGATCCGTTCGTCATCGGCCTGGTGCGCGGTCTGTAGCTCCGCGATCCAGATTCAGACCCCACATCGAGGGAATTGACCGGTGATGGCCACCGGTCGGCGGAGCGACCGGGCTACTGTCGTCCCGTCGCTCCGCCGACGGGACGGCTCGGGACAATCCGGGATTCTCAAATACGCGAGGAATACTTCGGACTTCACCCACCGAACCAAAACGGATCTGCCAGCCAGCGCAGGCTGCCCGCGCCGAGCGTGGTGGTGCCGTGAAATTCGATCCCGGCCAGAGTCCCCGGCGAGATCAGTACTCGACCGCCACCGGTCATTTCGGCGAGGCTGCGGCCGATGTCGGGTTGATGGCCGATGCAGACCACCCGGCTGACTCCCGAGTTCTTCAAACGCTGCAACAGCGCCACTGTCGAGAAGCCAGGCGCGAGCAGTGCTTCCTCCATGACGACGACCCCATTGGCGATTTCACCCGCGATGGTTTCGGCGGTTTGCCGGGCCCGGACCAGCGGACTGTGCAGGACCAGTTCCGGAGGCGATTCGCGCGTCAACAGCCAGCGTGCCAACTGACGCACCTGCTGGCGTCCGAAGTCGGAGAGGACGCGGTTGAAATCGGAACTTGCGGCATCGGCATCGACCGCCTCACCATGCCGTCCCAGCCAAAGCTTCATCACGTCCGCCATCGGAAATCACCCTGCCCAGTCGATAATCAGTGCCGAACATCACACGAGGCCATCCCGTCTGCTCGCCGCCGCCAGAGCGTATCGACTGCCGCCGCTCGTTGCCACAGACCGAGCCCGTGGTGATTCTGATGGGTGAGCCAAATCTTTCTCTGCCAACTCAATCAGCCGCAGGGCGCTAGCCGCAGTTCGGTCGAGCGGCACGTACGAGAACCGGGCGCTAGCCCGGATTATTTATGAGGAACCACGAAATACTCGAAAGACACGAAAGTGAAGAGAGTTGCAATCAGAGCATCTCAAGACATCGCGCATCGTGCCATTGCGGTCACTTGGGATCAGTACTCTCGTCTCTTCTTCCCTTTCGAGTCTTTCGTGTATTTCGTGGTGAATAATCCGGGCTAGCGCGTTCCGGCTGATCCCACCAAATCATCTTGCCACACCCATTCTGATGGCCACGAAATCAGTCGGTGGCGATTGGCGGGACCGCAGGCTAACATTCGCCCTCCACACCCACGGAGGGGGCTCGGCTCAATCAGCCTTGGAGGCCGGATCGAGTCGGGCGACACGCGATTGGCGCGGAGCGCAGTCGCGGTGCGACGATCTCTCTTTCCCCCCAAGGGTGTTGTTGAAACATGGCCACTGCCGTTGCTGTTCGTACTGAAGACACTGAATCCGCCCTGATTGCCCGGGCGCTGTCGGCCCTCAGCCGATGCAACTGGGAAGTTGGCGAATGTGCCGCCCAGTGGACCAAGCGGTTTGCCCGCGGTCGGACGGACGCGGACTTCGCATCGCTGGTCGGTCTCAGTCCCGACCAGGTCTACCAGCGGCGGCGGGTGTGGGAGACGTTTGGCGACGTGCGCGACAACTATGCGCATCTGAAGTGGTCGCACTTCTATGCGGCACTCAACTGGGACGACGCGGCCGAATGTCTGCAATGGGCTCAGGACGTTCAGGCGGGTGTCGCCGAAATGCGGGCGTGGCGGCGCGCCCAGCATGGCGAAGATCTCAGCGAAGCCTCGCTCGATGAGTCGATGGGATTCGGCCCGGTGGAACTGACGGTGACCAGCGAATCCGCACCGTTTGACGCGGGGCCGACCAGAGCAACGGTCAACGCCGCCGGAACTGTTTCGGACGGTGTTCAGACGGCAGCCCTGGCCGCCGGGGGATCGGAAGCCAATGGCAGTTCCGTATACGCTCCATTCCGCGAAGATGCCGCGACTCCTCCGCCGCGCGAAGCCGAGCGACAGGAACCGACGACCGAGCAACTGGTGAAACGGATGACCAGCGCCATCGAACGCTGCCAGGGCGCGATGACTCCCCAGTTCGCCAACCAGTTTCACAAACTGCCCGAAAAGATCCGCAAGCGGTTCTTGAAGGCGGTCGAACAGCTCGCCGAGAAGACGGCCAAACTGGACGACTGAAGTCAGGCCGCGCGGGATCGGGTCGACGCGACATGGATCGGCGCATCATTGACAGTCGTAGCATGGATGACTGTCGTAGCATGGACGCCTCGTCCGTGCGGCCCCATTCGACAGATGGTCACGTCGTGCCGCACGGACGAGGCGTCCATGCTACGGTTGGCGCTCGCCACATCCGGACAGTTATTGATGCGACGATCCCAAGCCGTCGCTGGCGTCAACGAACTGCCACAGTAGAATTCTTGGCGGGATTGCCACGCCACTGCGGATCGCCGTCATGAACGAATTTCCATCAGGGGACAGACCGCCCGAATCCACTCCGTTGCCGGGATTCCCGCACGGAACGACCGCGCGGGTTGATGCGACGGGAGCGACGCCGGCTCCCCGGCCGACGGTGCCTGCCTGGCTGGTGGCGGTGCTGCTGGTGGCTTTATCCGTCTTGATGCTGCGGAATGCGGGGCTCATTCCGTGGCTCTCCCCGCACGGGGCGACGCAGCCGCGTCCGGTGACTCCCCGGGGTGATCTGGCGGCGGATGAGAAATCGACGATCGAGATCTTTCGCAAGGCGTCACCGAGTGTCGTCCACATCACGACGCTCACGCGCCGCCGCGATCGGTTGAACCTGAACGTGATGGAAATCCCGGAAGGGACCGGAACGGGGTTCATCTACGATGATGTCGGCCACATCGTCACGAACTATCACGTCATTCGCGGGACGCAGGCCGCGAAGGTGACGTTGGCCGATCATTCCACTTGGGACGCGCGGCTGGTCGGGTACGACGCGAACAAGGATCTGGCGGTCCTGCGGATCGATGCGTCACCGGACCGCCTGCGCAAGATCGACATTGGAGAATCCGCCGACCTGCAGGTGGGCCAGAAGGTCTTCGCGATCGGCAGCCCGTTCGGTCTCGATCAGACGTTGACGACCGGGGTGATCAGCGGTCTGGGCCGGGAAATCACGTCGATCGGCGGACGTCCCATCGAAGGCGTGATCCAGACTGACGCCGCCATCAATCCCGGCAACTCCGGAGGGCCGCTGCTGGACAGTGCCGGACGCCTGATCGGAGTCAACACGATGATCGTCAGCCAATCGGGGTCCAACTTCTCGGGGGTCGGGTTCGCGGTTCCGGTCGACATCGTCAACCAGGTCGCGCCGGAACTGATCCAATACGGTCGCGTTCAAAGGGCGGCTCTGGGAGTCAGCGTGTTCCAAGATTCGATCGCCCGGCGTCTGGGAGTTCGCGCGGGGGCATTGGTGCAGGATGTGGCGGAAAAAGGCGGCGCAGCGGCGGCGGGAATCGAACCGACGTTTGTCGACGAAAACGGGGACATCCATCTCGGGGACGTGATCGTCGAGATGGACGGCCGCGCGATCCGATCGTTCGGCGACATCGCCAAAACATTGGACGACCGCAAGCCCGGCGAACGGGTGGCCGTGGTGGTGGATCGCCGGGGAAAGCGGCTTTCACTAACGGTGGAGTTGCAGGCCGCCCCTCCTCAAAATTGATTTTCCTGATCCAACTCCCTCACGAATGGTGGGACGACGGCGAAATGATTTGATAGGATTGTCGCCGGTACAAGCAGCGTCTTGGCGGCAGGTCGTTGATTTGATCAAGGGCCTCTGCCCTGTGGCAGTGTCAATCAGACTTCTTGCGGGTAAAGTCGATGAGTACATCCGGGCCGTTGAGTGTCGTGAAGAAGGGTGATGTGACGGTGGTCGTCTTCGGACCGGGCCAGCGTCATCTTGACGAAGTCGGACTCGAAGCGATTGGCAACCAGTTGATTGCAATTGCCGAGAACGCGATTCCGCCGCGCGTGGTGCTCGACATGACCGTCACCGAATTCTTCGGTTCGTCGTTTATCGAAATCCTGTTTCGCGTGTGGAAGAAGCTGAACACCCAACCCAACGCAAAGTTCGCGATCAGCGGACTGCAGGTCTACTGCCGCGAGGTCTTGCAGGTCACCCACTTGGACAAGCTGTGGCCGCTGTACGACACGCAGGCCGAGGCGGTGGCCGGAATGGCCACCTGAAGAACGTGGGACGGGCACTCCTGCCCGTCCGTTCTTGTCCCTCCTCGCGGGGCGTTTCGACGTCAAGACAATGCACGCGGCTCAGACGGAGTCGTTTAACCCTGAGCCAACGGCGAAGGTGTTGGGTGCCAGCGCCACGATGTGGGTGCCGACTGTGCCAGCGGAGACAGGTGCGTCTGACCGCTTCCCCTTCGCCGTTGGCTCAGGGTTAAACGACTCGAATGTGTCACGTTTCCCCGCGTGCCGGATAGCGTCAAGACGGTGAGGCGCGGCCCGTGTCAGTGACACTGCAATGGCGGGGAAAGCATCCCGCCGCAGGCGCGGACTCGTCAAAGAGTTGGCGGTGACGGGGATGGCGTTGTCGGCTTGGCGACGATGCCGGGTGGAAGGTGCAGCGGTGCAAGAGTGCCCGCCCCACAGCGCTGACAGCGCCTTATCGGGGGCGTGGTGTCGTGGGGCTTTCGATGGGCAGTTCCCCGGAGTCCGGCTCCTGAATTCGAAAGGTCACTTCGCCGTTGTCCAAATCGATCACGGTGACGGTGTAATCACCGATTTGTATGACGTCGCCGACCGTGAGCTCAAGTTCGTGGTGCGACATAGCCCACCTCCGTGTGACCATGAAACCGAAATGCCAAGAAGACCGCGGCGACTATAGCGACCGACTCGCGCGCTGACAACCTGTTGCCGTTCGTCAGTCGCCCCGGCGCACATGGCATTGAGATCGTCTGCGCGACTTCCGTCCGCCGGCGAAGCCAACTGCACGTCAGCAGCTTCTACGGAAATCTGCAAAGCTCGGCCGTCCGTGCTGCTAATTCGATGGATTACCACGGCTGCCGACCTTCTGCTCCAGATCGGCTAGACGCTTGGTCAGTGTCTGCAGCAGCTCCTGTTGCTGCGTGATCAACTGCTGCTGCTTGACAAGCATTTCCCTTTGCGACACCAGTGACTGCTGCTGCTCTTCGTCCCGCCGGTCCTGGTCCTGCACGACTCGAGTGAGCACGGCGACGATGTCCATCGGGGCGAGTCCCTTGCGGTCGTTCGTCGCGACCAACTCTGGCACGTCTTCGGCGATGAAGCCGACGTACTTCTCGTCGGGTTCAAGCTTGTAGCGGTAGCTCACCGGCTCCAGTTTTCGGACGGTCTCGCGGGCCTGCGCGGTCGTGACCGGTTGGATGTCCTGCTTCGCGTCGCGACTGGAGACGCTGGTCCAGACGCCGGCCGCCGTGCATTTGGCACCGCTGGCCAACTCCAGGGGATTGGTGGGATTGGCCACCTTGAGCCCGATGTTGCCGTTGCTCATCTTGATGGCGATGGCGTTGGCCACGGTGTAGCCGGTAATCGCGTCGTTGAGGACGTTAAACGACGCCGTCCCCCCAACGCTGCTGATCCTCAGGTTTCGCTGATTGGCCGGCGCGGAGTTGTGAACCAGGTGCAACTCACCACCGGAGGCCCCCTGCACAACGAGGCGGGCCGCGTTGACATTGTCCCGCACATTGACGTACCGGCCGCCCGTCGTGGTGCTGCCGATCACATTGGGACTGGCCGTACCCATTCCCACGCTGCCTGTACTGGCGAGGTACAGCGTGTTGTTCGGAGTGTTCGCCTCCACGGAAAACGGCACCAGCACGAGGTCGGGAATCGTGGAGTTGCCGATGTCCTTGAGGGTGAAGCGACTGACGCTGGAACTCAAGTCCCAGGCTTGCAGGAACGGGGAATTGGGGGTTTGTGATTCCAGGCGGAGAACGGCGTCGGGATCAACATTGGGAAACGAAGTCACGTGCAAGGTCTTGGCTGGGGTTCCCGTGTTCATGCCGATCCTGCCCTCGCGAAGTGTGAGGGCATCGAACGATGCTTCCTTTGCGATCTTGAACTGCTCAAAGCCAATGAAACCATTCAATCCCACTGGAACAATGCTTCCGATGTACACCTGGTTTTCGTCGCCAGCCAATGTCCACTTGAACGGCGGGCGCCCTCCCGAGTTATCCTGGTTCAGAAGCAACTGGGGCGTGGCACCGGTCGTGATCACGACCGGGCTGGCCTCGTCAGCCTGACAAACAGCAAGCGACGCTGCCAACAACATCAACCCGTACGCCACCGACCACACACCGACCATCGTTTTCTGAACCATTGACTGGAACATGTCTGATCTCCATTCGGAACAGGGAACCCCGCCGCGGTTGGTGAAGGGCCGCGACTTGAGGGAGTGATACGAAGTCGACCTCTTCCCGCCCTGTGGAACGGTCGACATGGAAGCGTCCGGAGTCCGAAAGTGAGCCGCACGGGGTGCGGGACGGGTACGGCCCGAAGGATGGTTCCGGAGGAGCAGGTCAACTCCGCCGCTCACTTGGTTGCTCGGGTGGTCCACAACCGGTGCGGAGGAACGTCCCCGCGCACTGCGTGGGCAATGGTACTATCGGCAGACCGGGAATGCGAAGTCCGCTTGCCTGTCCAGTCGTGTGAATTCAAACGTATTTCGGAATGGCCAACCACCGACCGTTTGTAACACTCAGCCTCCCGCCTCCGGCCTTCCGCCGATATCATGCGGTCCCTCGACAGACTTGTTGTTCCTCCCCCTGTTGGAGTCTGCATCATGCTTGGATGGATCTCGGGTCGACGCATTGTGACGCTGGCATTGGCTGCGGCCTTGATGGACACGGTGATCGTTGTTCAGGCGGGTGATTGGTCTCGGTTCCGCGGGTCGCTCGGAACCGGACTGGCTGCCGCCGCCGACAAGCTGCCGGCCGAAATTGGACCGGACCAGAACCTGATGTGGCGCATCGAGCTTCCGCCCGGCCACTCGTCCCCAGTCATCGTCGGGAACCGCATCTTTGTCACCGGGATTCGCGGGGAGGCGAAGAAAGAGTTGCTGACGTTCGGGCTGGATCGCGCGACCGGCAAGATCCAGTGGGAGGCGACCGCTCCCTTCGAGAAGCTCGAACGGATTCACAAGATCGGCAGCCACGCGCAAAGCAGTCCCTGTGCGGATGCCGACGTCGTGGTCAGCTTCTTCGGATCGAGCGGCCTGTACTGCTACGATCACAGCGGCAAGCGGCTCTGGTCCAAGCCGATGGGGCCGTTCAACAATGACTTCGGCGCGGGCAGTTCGCCGTTGATCGTGGGGAATCGGATCATCCTCTGCCAGGACCACGATCTCGATTCATTCGTGATGGCGATTGACAAGAAGTCGGGCGAGACGATCTGGAAAGTCGACCGGTCCGAGTTCCCCCGCAACTACTGCACACCGATCCTCTGGGACAACGCCGGCCAGAAGCAGATCGTCATCGCGGCCACGCTGCGGGTCGTCGGCTACGACCTCGAAACCGGCCAGGAAGCGTGGACCGTCCGGGGCATCTCACGCATGGTCTCCTGTTCACCGACAATCGGTGACGACGGCGTCCTGTACGTGGCGGGCTGGGCCGCCGGTGGCGATGACAACGAGCGGATCGGAGTCGAACCGTACGAGTCCGTCGCCTACAAGGACACCGACAAGAGCGGCACGCTCGAAGAGTCTGAATTGAAAGATGGTCCGATCGCTCAGCGGTTTTCCCAAGTGGACCGCAACAAGGACGGCAAGGTCACGCCCGCCGAGTACGAATACTTCCGCGGCTTGTTCTCCGACGGCAAGAACATGGTGCTCGCCATCAAGCCGGGGGCGAAGGGTGAGGCGACCGACACCAGCGTCCTCTGGCGGCACGAGCGCCTGGTTCCGTTTTGCGCGTCGCCGCTGTACGTCAACGGACTCATCTTCACCGTGAAGGATGGCGGCGTGCTGCAATGCCTCGACGCGAAGACCGGCAAGTCCCTGAAGCAACTGCGGCTGGAAGCCAGCGACAGCTACTATGCCTCGCCGGTTTCCGGAGACGGCAAGGTCTACTTGCTCGACGAAATCGGCCGGCTGACGGTGCTCAGCGCCACCGACAAGGCCGAAGTCCTCCACACGGCCGACTTCAAGGAAGACGTGTACGCCACCCCGGCCCTGGTCGACGGCCGGATCTATCTGCGCACGGCAAAGGCGCTGTACTGCTTTGGGCTCAAGTGATCGGCGTCGCCGAGTGATTCCGACCAATACAATACAATACAAGCACGCAGCGCAAGCAAGTGAGCAAGTGAGTGAGCAAGTGAGCAAGTGAGTGAGTGAGTGAGTGAGTGAGTGAGCAACTGTATGAGTGAGTGAGTGAGTGAGTGAGTTCCGTGACACACTCGCTTGCGCGTCGTGCTTGTATTTTGGCGGGGTTTCAACTGCCGCTCGCTTTACAGATGTGCCGGTCCTCACAGTCCGAGTTCCTTCCGCACCTCATCGAAGACACCGACCGCGAATTCCAGATCCTCGCGCGAGTGGGCCGCGGAAATCTGCGTTCTGATCCGCGCCT
>JAYTIB010000529.1:0-4359 GCA_043732205.1 Schlesneria sp.
CAAACCGATACCAGGTGAAATGGGCGTGGCCGGCCCAGCGGTTCACCGACCAGTGTCTGCTGGGGATTTGTCAGGGAATGCCGGATGGCCAGGCGGACCCGGCAGCGGTTGCGATTCACAAGATTCCCATTGATCGCCATCGCTGGGAAACGGGGGGCGCGGTCTATTCGCTCATGGCGAAGTCGGAGTGGAAAAGCAAACGCGCCGATGTCCTGGCAGTTTGGGCGGTGATTGATCTCGGATTCAGCACGTTTTACAGCGAACCGCTCATACTGGGGCGGGTCACCCACCATGATGTGGCGCCTGGTAAAGATTGATCGAATGCGGTTGTGAATTCCACGGGCAGTCCGGACAATCGCCGCCACACAGGGTGCGGTCGACGTTCTTGAAACAGGATCAATTCAGCAGGGGGCGGCTAAGACACCTGTCATGGCGAGAACGATTCACCAGCTTTACTGCACCCACTGCACGTACGGTACATCGGCACTGCACCGTCACACGGGCAACGTGCGGACTCAGCCGTTCGAATACAGCACCCGGGCGGCGTCACGGTCGCTCGGTCAGTCGTTGTCTCATCAAACCTTTCAACGGTTCGAACAGCAATTCTTTCGCGGAATCCCCATGGCGGGAGATGCTCCGGTGGACGTCCGGCGGCGCAACGCCAGCGATGCTCCGTGGCGACGGCTGGTGTACTCGCCATCGGTGGATGGCCTGCACCTGCTGGCGAATGTCTGTTATCGCACGACAGACACGGCCGGTCGTCTGGGCTCCTACTTCGCCCATGTGCTGCTGCAAGAGGAACGCGAAGGCCCCTGGAATCCGGTGGATTGCCTCAAGCTCTGGGGAGCCTCGTTCTGGCACACAGCCGACGAAGACCTGTCGGACTCGGTCGCGGAATCGTTTGAACTCGATCCGCTCGACTGCCTGAACCGACCAGGCTACGGGACCATTATCAATGACCACGCCTTGATAGAGTTTCTGACCGGGGACGATGCAACGTCTGTTTCTGACGACTCCGGAATCAACGGGGCTCTGGATGTCTTTCCCACTCGTTGGCGGAAGATGCGGGCCGCCGCGCGTCAGAAGTTCTTGACGGATCTGTTGCACGCGGTCTTGGAACTTGACCTTCAGCATCAGGAACGATTGACGATTGCCGTCGAGCCCGCCGTCGCGGCGCTGTTGTTCTACGGAGTGTTCCGGCTGTTGCCGCCAGCGTCGGTTCAGTCACTAAGTTTTTCCACGTTTGAATCGCATCTGGACAGGTCGGCCACCGTCCTGACGGCGCATGACTTTGCAGATCCAACTGCCACCGACTTGCTGCCCGAGACGTATCGCATTCGGGGTTTCACGATCAATACCTATCGATCCTTGACCAAGTTTGCGTTTCGCAATCCCGAGTCTCGATTCGCCGAGATGATGGTGCAGAGTTTCGTTCGCGAGGGAGCCGATGCCAAGGTCCGCCTCGCGCAGCAATTGCCCGTCGATGGAAATCTGACTCGGGAGCAGTGCGAGTCGCTCGCGATCGTCCATCAGCGCCTGCTCGACCTCTTGGCCGGTCGTGACGCATCGCCGGAGGAGGTTTCTCGCCTGTCTAAAGTCGAAAGACAATTCGCGGGCCGGGTCTTGGCGCTTCAACTCGAACCGGCCGCAGCTTCAGACGACAAGATCAAAGACCTGGCGCGCAGCCCGGCCTACGTGGGCATGCTCGAATTGGTCTCGGGAATTGCCCAAGATGAGACGGCGAAAGCGGCCATCAAGCGGCTCGTGACGTTTCTTCCGGCCAGGGCTCTGAATGAGTTCTTCTCATCGCCGAAACTCTCCTCCTCGTGGAAATTGGCGTGGCTCCGAAGTCACCTCCAGCGCAAGGGGCACTTCCCGCAGAACTGCCGCAGTCTGTGGTTCGTCGGTTCGTTCCAACCGAACGGGACGTTGTCGGAATTGCTTCAGAAGGCGACTCCGGAACAGGTGTCGACATGGCGGGCGTCTGTTCCACCGGAATGCCTCTGGAGCTTCGCAACGGCACTCGCGGGTGCGGCCCAATCCGATCCCGCCATGCGCCCCCTGCTGGCCACGGTGATCGAAGAATTGGATGACGATGGCTTGTGTCATCTTCTGGACAAGACCAGTGGCCGCGCCGAAACCGTTCTGGCGAACTTCGCCACCGGCGACGTGCGCTTTGAAGACCGGTTGATCCGGTTCAGTGACGGAATTCGCATGGCGGCTCCGGACCGCATCCCGGCGCACGTGGAGACGCTGCTCTCGTTGGCCCCACACCTGGCATTCCTGAAGGTGTCGTTGAACAAGTGGGGAAACGTCCGTGACGCGATCAATCGTTGCAAGGCGTGCGTGGTGGACCCGTCGGGACGACTCACCCGCGAACTCGAAGTCGCACTCACCGAAGTTCTCAAGGCCCTGGGCAATGCCCTTTCGGACTCCGAAACCGAGATCAGCCCGATCGAAATCGACGTGAAGCTTGTCGAGTCACTGCTGAGGGGTTGGTTGAATCCCCCGCGCCACGATTTGTTGCAGCAGGCAATCCGCGCCTTCCCCGCGATTCAACTGGCGGCCACCGATGACACGAGTCTTTGCGGCTTCTTGGCGGGCGAACACGGCGCGGCGTGGCGTCGCAGTTTCCCGTCGGATGACACGTCACTTCCGCAGCGCCTCCGAATCATTCTGGAACAACTGCCGGACAACGTGTCGTCCCTGCCGGTTCGGTTGCAGGGCCTGACGGCGGCGCGGCAATGGCTTGGCCCGGACGTGGTCAAGCTGAATGCCTGGCAGCAGCTCATGAAGATGTTGGATTGGGTCAAACGCTTGCGTGGCAAGTGCGGCAGCGCGCAGGAAATGGGCGGGCCCGAAGCTGTAAAGGCGGCGGAAGATCTTGGCCCGCTCATATTCCGGACCCTTGGAAACCGCCTCACCTGCGATCCCTCGAAGAAAAGTTTACGGAAACTGGCGGGAACAAATTGCCTGGAGAATCTCAGTGACGCAACGATTGGCGACAACACCCTGCTGGAATCGCGGTTGATCGTTCTCGCGATTGAAGGTGAGTATGAAAGGCAAGGTTCGTCCAAAGGGGGCGGCAGGTTTGCCGGTTTCCTCAAGCGTTAGCCCGGATGATTCACCACGGAAAACACGGAATTGCACGGAAGGGAAACAGCGTGGGAAGTTGCGATGAATGAACCCCCTCGCACACAACAGGCACTTTGTAAAACAGCGTGGTGCTTCAACTCTTTCCCTTCCGTGAGCGTCCGTACTACTAACGTTTTGAATTTGCGCGGCACGCGAAGAATTCCCGGATGTGGAAACAGCTTCCGGCCCCGCTCAAGAAGACAAGGTTGACAGAAAGATTGAGGACAGAAACATGGCGCAAGACGACGACCGGGATTGGGGTGTCATTTTTCTGTCCCCAATTTTTCTGTCTAAGTCCTTTGGTTCTGGCCGTAGGCCGGGCCGTGTTTTCCGTGGTTCTTCATGAATCATTCGGGTTAGCGGATGGTGGTAGGTGGCAACGGTTGAACGCTTGGAAATGAATCATGACGGATCCGATCATTCATCAGTTGTACTGCACGCACTGCACGTACGGCACATCGGCGTTGCACCGGCATACTGGCAATATCAAGGACCAGCCGTTCGAGTATTCCACGCGCGCCGGGTCGGTGGAAAAGGCCGCGAGTCACGAGACGTTTCAACGATTCGAGAAAATGTACTTCCGCGGGTTGCCGCTGCCATCGGACACTCCGGCGGACGCCCGGCAACGGTTGACGGCACAAAGTTCGCCGTGGCGACGATTGATCGCGGCCAAAACGGCTGGCGCAAACCTGGTGGCCCACGTGGCCTATCGAACATCGGATACGTCAACGCCGCCGCGGACGGGCAGCTATTTCGCCCATCTGCTGCTGCACGACGCCATCGAACCGACGCAGCAAAGCTGGTCCTTGTCAGACGCTTTGCAGATGTGGGGTGCCACCGAATTCTGGAAAGTGGAAGATCGCGGGGACATCCCGCACGATCTGGATACCGTTTCCCAACTGTCAGATTTGCCGGGCTTCGGCAGCGTGATCAATGACGCGAAGCTGCTCTGTTTCCTGACCACGCCGGCGAATGGCGATTTTCGCGACGAACCTTCGCCGAAGTGCGCCATCCCCCAACGCTGGCGCGAAAAGCCGGTGGAAAAGCGGCTCGCCCTGTTTACCGCGTTGTTCCACAGCGTGGCCACTCTAAATCTTGATCGGCGGGAACGGTTGCTCGTCGCAGTCGAGCCGTCCCTGGCCGCCTTGCTGTTTTATGGAGTCCTCCGGCTGCTCCCGCGCCAGGGACTCGTGGATCAACTCAGCGTCAGCACGTTCGAGCCCC
>JAYTIB010000530.1:0-1568 GCA_043732205.1 Schlesneria sp.
GAGATCGTGTTCCGCTCCGACGGCCCGATCTTGCCGCCGGTCAGCCAGATCGAACTGCAATTGTGATGATGCCCGAGCCCGTGCGGATGATGCAGTCCGCTGATCGGCGTGATGTGAGCCCGGTGCTGCTCCAGCGGCAGAAGCGACTTCGAGAACTTGTAGTCCGCTCCGGCCTGCGTGATCTGGTAGTCGATCGTGTTCACGCCGTTGGGCAGGTAGATGAACACGCTCCGCTTGGCGCGCTTGACCGACTCGGCCGCCCGCAGCGGTCGCATGCAATCCAGCAGCGGAAGCGCGAGCGCGACACCGAGTCCACGCAGAACATGGCGTCGATTGAGCAGCCAGTTTTCCGAGAGGAAGTGGGCCATGATGTTTCCTGGTTGGGAAAGCGGCGGTCGTGGCGTCGGTCATTGAGCAGAACATGTGCTCGTTCGGTTCATCGTATGTGGCGGTGATTCTATGCGAACCGGGAACTCGCGCCACGCCCAAATCCGATGGCGGGTTCATTCTCTACGGTTCCCAGCGAGCGCAACGCCTCAGACCAATGTAGCCTTCATCGTCCCGCGTGCGATTCAGGAGATTCTCAACAGGCTGCCAACGAGGATGAACCTCAGACTTGGCGGGTCACGTGACGTCACTGGCCAGCAACTCGCGGCCCACGCGACGCAGCGTCTCCAGCAATTGGTCGAGATGTGCGGCTGTCGTCAGCGGGTTGACGAGGGTCACGCGCAGCGCGTCGGTTCCATTCAGATGAGTGGCGACCAGATAGAATTCGCCGGATTCGATGATGCGGCGGCGCAGCCTGCGCTGGAAGTCTCCCAACACAACCGGTGTCGCGTCGCGCAGTTCGTGGGGAACATGGCGGAAGGCGACGATGTTGCACTGCGGCCTGTGCAACGGTTCGAAGTCGGGGGCCGCCTGCAGTTTCTCAAACAGGATGCGCCCGAGGTCGAAGGTCACGTCGATCAGATCGGCAAACAACTGCGGACCGAACAGCGACCACGCGCCCCACAGTCCAAACGCGGCGGCCCGCTTCGTGCATTCCACCGTGCGCAGACCGAGATCGTATTCCGCCAGTCCCGGTGCGGTCGGATCGAACAGGTACGGAGCGTTCTGTTGAAACGCCAGATAGCTGTGCCGCTTCTGCTTGAAGTACAGGAACGCGCAGAGCGCCGGGACGAACAGCATCTTATGCGCGTCCCAGACGAGGCTGTCGGCCCGTTCCAGTCCGGCCACCAGATGCCGGTGCTTCTCGCTGATCAGGGCGGAGCCACCGTGCGCCGCGTCGACATGCAGCCACACCCGGTGCTTCGCGCAGAGATCCGCAATCTCGTTCAGCGGATCGAAGGCTCCAATGGGAGTCGAACAGGCGCAGGCCACGACCGCGATGATCGGATGCCCCTGCGCCCGAAACGTTGTCAGTGTGCTGTCGAGTTCCGACACGTTCATGCGGCGGCGTTCGTCGAGCCCCACCTTGACCACCTGCTTCGTCCCCAGTCCCAGGATTCCCGCGGACCGGGCGATGCTGTAGTGGGTGTCGGCCTGAACGACAAGAACCGGTTGTTGCG
>JAYTIB010000531.1:0-4358 GCA_043732205.1 Schlesneria sp.
CCTGTTGAACAACTCGTGGGGTAGGTTTGTAACCTGCCCGTGACTCATGGAAACAAGGGACTGGCAGGTTACAAACCTACCCCACGCCCCTTTTTCAACAGGCTGCTAACCACACTGGCAGGCCAGTCGTCCGAGCGCGGCTCCGAACTCGTCGGGAGACTCGCGGCCCCAGATCCTCTGCTTGCGCCAGTGCTCGCGCGCGTCCTGCCAGTAGACGCAGTCGACCTTCCTCTGCGGCCAGATCAGACGCTTTTGGCCGGGATGGTCGCCATCGATCTCCGTCGGATTCGTACCGTACAGGATGCCCTCCACGCTGACGTAGACCCGCTGCGGTGGAGTCGGCACCGTGACCGCCGGAACCACGCGGCGCGAGGCACTCGACCGGGCCTCAACCCGCCGCATTCGTTCGGCCGCGCCACCCACATCGTGAACCAACTCCAGTTCTGTTTCGTGACACAGCGTCACGCCGTGCTGGGCGGCCACCCATTCCGGCAACCGCGTGAAGTGCTCGACCGCCGCCAGTTGGCAGACCCGTTGCGCCAGCGGTCGCGACACGCGGTGCCGCCCGCAACACCGTTGCGCATCCGCCGGATGGAGTTCGCGACCGCACTCCCGACACCGGCAGCTATACCGACGGCGATGAACGGGAACTTCACCGCAGGTCGTCACCACGCCAATGGTCCGCAGGCCGCAGTTCCTGATCCTTCGCCCGCAACAACACGGAGCCGGTGTTCGATCGGCAATCTGCTGAAACGCGGGTTCCAACATCATCCGCCCCACACGCTGCTCAATCACACGAGCCTGCTCCTCAATCTCCGCCGCCGTCCCCGACACCATCTGCTCAACAACACCCGATTCCCGACCATCAATCCGCACGCTAATCTGGACCAACAGGGGAGGCCCTCCTTGGATTCGCGGAGTTCCTTACCCCGCTTGAACTAACGCACCCCAAAGAGGGTCTCTCTTCTCACGTCCCCGTGACCACCAATTAACGACTGCACCCCGGCGACGCGACGGCGGTCAGACTTGGTTGCAATCCTCGGCCGAACCGACCAGATTCGGGAGCGCGTCCCGTTTCCCGCTCGGCACTGCATCGAGAAATCCCCAGTGAGTGTTCCACCTCCCGCGAGTACCCCTGTCCCGTCGGTTGCTTCCACGCCCGTTGCCACTGCCAAGGTGAACTATCGCGAACTGCGACCGCAGAAGATTGTCGATACGGCCGCTCAACTGGAGCGGCGGATCGCGGATCGCTTTCCGGCAACCGGTCTGCGGCAGGTGGCGATCGAACTGCACCGCGTCGCGCAGGAAGCCGTCTTGCGGTGTGAGCAAATCAAACGGCCGCATCTGTGGCTGCGAGCCGCCTGTGTGGTGCTGGTCGCGGCGATCCTGGGTGTGATCGTCCTGCTCGGCCTCAACGTTCATTCCAACGGCGACGAGCTGAAGCAACTCGACAACTTCGCGCAAACGGTCGAAGCGTCGCTCGGCAGCCTGTTCTTCATCGGTGCGACGCTCGCGTTCTTGTTCAGTCTCGAACGTCGTCTGAAACGCGAACGAGCGTTGTCCGCGCTGCACGAACTGCGCGCGATCGCTCACATCGTCGATATGCACCAGTTGACGAAAGATCCCGAGAACCTGCTTCAGGGTGCGCGAACCCCCTCGTCGCCGGCACGAACTCTGACGGCGTTCGAGTTGGGGCGGTATCTCGACTATTGCAGCGAACTCCTCTCCATCGTCAGCAAGATCGGCGCGATCTACGTGCAGGAGTTCCCCGACGCCGACGCCGTCGAAGCGGCCGATCAATTGGCGGCCCTCACCAACGGCCTGTCCCGCACGATTTGGCAGAAGATCATGATTCTGGACCGAACGGTGGAATCGGGGGGGAAGTCGGATGCTTCAAAGTAGCCTTCATCGCTGCGAGCGTGTGACTTTTTCGCCCCCGGGCTTGTCCCGGGGGTTTAGCGGCTTCTGCGCTACTCAAAACTCCCGGGAAATCGAAGTCGCGCAACAGCCGTTGAATCACCGGCGCGAGGTCGGTGGCGAAAAAATCACAGCCGCTCCGCTGAGGCCCGTCCGGCAGTTTCCGCTCAAGTCCGGCAGCCGATCCTCGCGGTCTCTCTCTCTCGGTCGATCAACCGCCGTTGCGATCGTTTCAACCGGACGAGCTTGCGGAATCAGCAACGGCAGACTCATCACCAAAGCCGTCGCAACCGATACATCTTCCAACGGCTGCGGGATCGGTCCGTCCTGGGGGGAGATGTTTGCGATGAAGTTCGATTACCAACAATGCTGGCCCAGTCTCGCCCGATTTGCGGCCGGTCTGTGCATTGGTTTGACAGCCGGAGCAATCGGAGCCGCAGAGCCTCTTCCGCCGCCGCGACCGTTGCCAACTTCAGCGGCCACACGCCCGCATGGGTACGTCCCGACGAGTCCCATCCAAAACGCGGGTCTCTCGATACCCGATGACGAACCGACGAACCGGATGCAGGATGTCGCCGACGACTCCACCGACCAAGGCTCTGGCATCCTGCTGACCGACTTCGCGGAGGCACCTCCCGCGCCGCGCGAGTTCTCACTCGAAGACCGCTTGCGAGACCTCGAAGAACGCCTGTCTCAGCAACAGCACGAGAACGACCTGTTCCGCAATCAACTGTCCGAGATCGGCAAGAAGAAGGACGAGAAGCCGGACCCGAAAGCGATCAAGGCCAGTTGGAAACACCAGCTCAACTTTGAATCCGCCGACAAGAACTTCGCGGTCCACCTCGGCGGACGCACGCAGTTCGACACGGTCTGGCTGCAATCGAACCCCGCCGCGTTTGGGGCGAGCAACGGGGCTGGCAGCCAGGACGCTGTCGATTTCCGCCGCGCTCGACTTCGGGCAGACGGCACGATCTACAAGACGATCGACTACGTCGTGGAGTACGACTTCGTCAACAGTTCAAACGTCAACCCACCAGCCGCTGCGACTGCGGGAAACGTGATTAACGTAACTGCCCCGACAGATGCTTACTTCACGTTTCGAGAAACGCCCCTCGTCGGCAATGTTCGTGTCGGTCTTCAAAAGGAACCGATCGGCCTGGAACACCTGACGAGCAGCCGCTATCTCGACTTCATGGAACGATCGTTCAATCAGGATGCGTACACGGGACCATTCAACAACGGCTTCTCACCGGGCGTGTCCGCCTTCAACAACTTTGGCGAGGACCAGCGCGGTCTGTGGCACGTCGGCGCGTACAAGAACGTCGTCAACGCCTTCGCCTATGGTGTCGATGACGGGGCCTATGCGATCGATGGACGTTTGGCCTATCTGTTGTGGGAAGAGGACGACGGTCGGCAACTGCTGCATGTCGGCAGCTCCTACAGCCATCGCGATCCACTCAACAACCAGCTCAGAATCCGCAGCCGCGGCTCACTGCGAAACGGCCCGGGCGCACTGAATCCGATCTTTGCCGACAGCGGCACGTTCACGACCAACTCTCAGGATCTCTACGCTGCTGAAATGGCGCTGATTCTCGGCTCGTTCCAACTGCAATCGGAATACATCGCCTCGACGGCCTCCAACGCCACAAACGGCTGCGGCAACCACGGCACGTATTTCACGAACGGTTACTACGTGATGGCCTCGTACTTTCTGACGGGTGAACATCGCGCCTACGACAAGAAGGCCGGATCGTTCGGTCGCGTCGTGCCGAACCGCAATTCACGATGGTGTCCCGACGACTGCTCTGAACCGGGATATGGTGCCTGGCAGATTCTGGTTCGCTACTCCAATCTTGATCTCACTGACAGCGGCATCAACGGCGGACAAATTCAGGACTACACCGCCGGCGTGAACTGGTTCCTCAACCCGAACATGAAGATTCAGGCGAACTATGTCTTCACCGACCGGAACTCACCCGGTGCTTCCGCCGCCTCCGGTGTGGGAGGCATTCACGGCTTCGGCATGAGACTGGCGCACGACTTTTAGAGAACGAACTCGATCTTGAGCGACTGACCGTTTCGGGGCGAGTCGCTCTGGTAACTCCGCCCGGACAGGAATGAGTCGTTGCCACGTTTAGCCCCAACGCCAACGGCGTGGGAGCGGACGTGGGCGAACCCTGGATCGCACGCACGCCGTTGGCGTTGCGGCTAAACGTTTCACGTCACCAGGATCAGCGTCAGCAACACCGTGGCCACGCCGAGCAGCGCGGCCGCGAGATCGAACTCGACGCGGCCGATTTGCAGCGATTCAATCTGTCGCCCAAACCAGCCGGGCAGACGAACAGCCAGTGCGGGGAAGAGGCTGTCGGTCAACAGTCGCTCGACGAACTGAGTCAACTGCATCCAGATTCGCAGCGGCCCTGCGACCACGATTTGCGTCA
>JAYTIB010000532.1:0-11165 GCA_043732205.1 Schlesneria sp.
GCGGCGGGACGGATGGGGCAGCGCGTTGTCGCACTCGCTTCGGCCGACAAGGGGCTGAGGGTCGCCGCCGCCTACGAGTCCGCGTCGTCCCCCAGGCTGGGACAGGATGCCGGGGAACTGGCCGGTGTCGGCAAGCTGGGCGCGATCGTCTCGGCCGACGTCGTCGAGCACATGGACGTCATCATCGACTTCTCGACGCCCGACGGCTGCATGACGATCCTCAAACAGTGTGCGCCGCGCGGGATTCCACTGGTCGTCGCCACGACCGGGCTGACGCCGCATCAGAGGCAACTGGTCGAGGAAGCCGCACAGATCACGGCGATCCTGATGGCACCCAGCATGAGTCTGGCGGTCAACATCGCCATGAAACTGGTGGCCGATGCCGGACGGGCGCTGAAGAATCATTCGACGGGGGTCGACGTGGAAATCATTGAGCGGCATCACCGGTTCAAGGAGGACGCGCCCAGCGGCACGGCTTTGAAATTCGGCGAGATCGTCGCGCGCGAGATGGGTCAGGACCGCCATGTCCACGGTCGCGAAGGCCGCACCGGTCAACGGCCGCTGAATGAAATCGGCTACCACGCGCTGCGGGTCGGCGACAACGTCGGCGAGCACACGATCGTCTTCGGCTTGCTCGGCGAAACCCTGGAAGTCACGGTCCGCGGACAGTCGCGCGACAGCTACGCGGCCGGCGCCCTGACGGCGGCGAAGTTCCTCGCCACGAAACAACCCGGCCTGTACACCATGACCGACGCGCTCGGGCTGTAGAGGGCTGCCAACTTTCAATCGACTCGTAGCTTTCAATCGACTCGTAGCACGGACGCCTCGTCCGTGCGTTCATTGATGCAGGGCGACTCGCACGGACGAGGCGTCCATGCTACGGGAACCTCGCAAATCACAGTTGGCCGGCCAGTAGGCTCGTTTCAATATCACCGCAGGAACAACAGCATGAAGACAGCCACCGGCGTGACGGTCATCGAACATGGACAACTGGTCGACGGAACGGGAGCCGCGGCGGTTTCGAATGCCGCGCTCGTCATCGAAGACGGTCGCATCCGATATGCCGGACCGGCCGCTGCGATGCCATTCGTCGATGGTGAGGCGACTCGGATCGACGCCAACGGGGGAACGATTCTGCCGGGGCTGGTCGAATCGCATTTTCACGCCACGTACTTCAACGTGGCCGCGCTGGAAGATCTCGACATCAAGTACCCGGTCGAATACGTCACGCTGCTGGCGGCCTGCAACGCGAAGCTGGTCTTGGAGTGCGGATACACGTCGGCCCGCAGCGGCGGCAGCCTGTTCAACATCGATGTCTGGCTGAAGAAGGCGATCGAATGCGATCTGGTGCCCGGTCCCCGCATGGCCACCAGCGGTCGCGAAATTTGCGGAGTCGGCGGGTTGATGGATTGGAACCCCGACTTTCGCAAGATCGGGATGGAAGGGATGGTCCTGCTGGTCAACGGTCCGGATGAAGCGCGGGCCGCCGTCCGCAAGCTGGTCAAGGACGGCGTCGAATGGGTCAAGACCTATCCCACGGGCGATGCCGCGTCGCCGGACATCAACGATCATCACACGCTGTGCATGACCTTTGAAGAAATGCATGCCGTGGTGGCGACGGCTCACAATCACGGGTTGAAGGTGACGGGACACTGTCGCGCGACGCAGGGGATCAAGAACGCCATCCGCGCGGGATACGATGCGATCGAACACGGGACGTTTGTCGATGACGAAGCGCTGCAGATGATCCTCGAACGCAACACCCCCGTGGTCCCCGCGCTGTATTTCGAACAGGCCAGCATCGAACGCGGCCCCGAATTCGGGTTGTCCCAGGCGGTGATCGACGGGCACAAGGAGACTCTGGAAGGGGGTGCCGAAAGCGCCCGCAAGATCCTGAAAGCCGGCGGTCGCATTGGTCTGGGAGGCGATTACGGGTTCGGCTGGAATCCCCACGGCGACTACGCGCGCGAACTGACGTTCTTCGTCAAGCACGTCGGATTCACTCCGCTGGAAACTCTGATGTGCGCCACCAAGACGGGTGCCGAGATCCTGGGCCGCGACCACGAACTCGGAACACTCGAAGCGGGCAAACTGGCCGACGTGCTGGTTGTCGACGGGAACGTGTTGGCGGACATTTCGATCCTCGAAGACCGTCGCCGTTTCATCGCGGTCATGCAGGGAGGCGTGATCAAGGCGGGGCGGAGAGTGAAGGGGGAAGAGTGAAGGGTGAAACGAACGCCGGATGATTCCTCCTTCACTCTTCACCCTTCCGTCTTCACCGATTTGCCAGTCTTCTTCAGAACTTCGCCCCGCATCCTTGAAGCTCACCCCCCAGTTTCTCATTCTTTGCGTTTTGCGGCGGCGCGAATGTCAGCCTGGCTTTTGGAGCATTGAGCAGAATGAAGTTCAGATTTCCCATCGTCATCATCGACGAGGATTTTCGGTCGGAGAACACATCGGGGTTGGGAATTCGCGCGCTGGCGGATGCCATTCATACGGAGGGTTGGGAAGTTCTGGGAGTCACCAGCTACGGTGATCTGTCGCAGTTCGCCCAACAGCAGAGCCGCGCTTCGGCCTTCATCCTGTCGATCGACGATGAAGAGTTCACGCCGGGGAAGGAAGTCGACCCGGCGATCATCAAGCTGCGGGGCTTCATCACCGAGATCCGGTTCAAGAACGCCGAGATCCCGATCTATCTGTACGGCGAAACGCGGACCTCCAGCCACATTCCCAACGACATCCTGCGGGAACTGCACGGCTTCATTCACATGTTCGAGGACACGCCCGAATTTGTGGGCCGGCACATCATCCGCGAAGCCAAGGCGTACGTCGACAGCTTGGCGCCACCGTTCTTCCGGGCGCTGGTCGAGTACGCCAACGACGGCTCGTATTCCTGGCACTGCCCCGGCCACTCGGGCGGCGTCGCGTTCTTGAAGAGTCCCGTCGGGCAGATGTTCCACCAGTTCTTCGGCGAGAACATGCTGCGGGCCGACGTCTGCAACGCGGTCGAGGAACTCGGGCAACTGCTCGATCACACCGGACCGGTCGCCGCTTCGGAACGGAACGCCGCGCGGATCTTCAACGCGGACCATTGCTTCTTCGTGACCAACGGCACGTCGACCTCCAACAAGATGGTCTGGCACTCGACCGTCGCGAGCGGTGACATCGTCGTGGTCGACCGCAACTGCCACAAGTCGATCCTGCACTCGATCATCATGACCGGTGCCGTCCCGGTCTTCCTGACCCCCACCCGCAACCATCTCGGGATCATCGGCCCGATTCCGCTGGATGAATTCAAACCTGAAAACATCCAGCGGAAGATCGAGGCCAATCCGTTTGCCAAGGCGGCGCAGGCCAAGTTTCCCGGCCGCAAGCCGCGCATCCTGACGATCACGCAGAGCACCTACGACGGGATCATCTACAACGTCGAAACGCTCAAGGGGCTGCTCGACGGCCAGATCGGCACGCTGCACTTCGACGAAGCCTGGCTGCCGCACGCCTCGTTCCACGACTTCTACCGCGACATGCACGCCATCGGCCGGGACCGGCCGCGGCCGAAGGTTTCGATGATTTTCGCGACGCATTCGACACACAAGCTGCTGGCGGGAATTTCACAGGCGTCGCAGATCCTGGTGTGCGAGTCGGAAAAAACGAAGCTCGACCGGAACGTCTTCAATGAAGCGTACCTGATGCACACGTCGACCTCGCCGCAGTACGCGATCATCGCCTCGTGCGACGTTGCGGCGGCAATGATGGAACCGCCGGGCGGCACGGCACTGGTTGAAGAGTCGATCGTCGAGGCGCTCAACTTCCGCCGGGCGATGCGCAAGGTCGAGGACGAGTGGGGCAAGGATTGGTGGTTCAAGGTCTGGGGCCCGGAAAAGCTCGCCGAGGACGGCATCGGCGAGCGCGAGGACTGGATGCTGAAGGCCAACGCCAAGTGGCACGGCTTCGGCAACCTGGCCCCCGGCTTCAACATGCTCGACCCGATCAAGGCCACGGTGATCACTCCCGGACTGGACGTGTCGGGCAAGTTCGCCAAGACCGGCATCCCGGCGTCGATCGTCACGCGCTATCTCGTCGAGCACGGGGTCATCGTGGAGAAGACCGGGCTGTATTCGTTCTTCATCATGTTCACGATCGGCATCACCAAGGGCCGCTGGAACACACTGGTGAGCGCGCTCCAACAGTTCAAGGACGACTACGACAAGAACCAGCCGATGTGGCGGATCCTGCCCGAGTTCTGCCAGAACCATCCGCGCTACGAGGGAATCGGCTTGAAGGACTTGTCGCAGCAGATCCACGACACCTACAAGGCGAACGACGTCGCCCGCGTGACGACCGAGATGTACACGTCGGTGATGCAGCCGTCGATGAAGCCGTCCGACGCCTACGGCATGCTGGCCCACGGCGAAATCGACCGCGTCGAAATCGACAACCTGGAAGGCCGCGCCACCAGCGTGCTGCTGACGCCGTACCCGCCGGGCATCCCGCTGCTGATCCCCGGCGAAACGTTCAACAAGACGATCGTCGAATACCTGAAGTTCGCCCGCATGTTCAACGAAAAGTTCCCCGGCTTCGACACCGACATCCACGGGCTGGTCGAGGAAACGAAAGACGGCAAACGCAGCTACCACGTCGACTGCGTGCGGCAGAACGGTGCGGCAAAGAGCCACGCCTGACAACCCTCGCGCGCCAGTGATCTGGATGGCGCTGTGGACCGCGGAAATTCATTGCCGCTTTCATTTCTTGAAGTGTCCGCCGGGAGAAAAGGTCAGGCACTTCACAGTTCACAATTGGCCGAAGCGGGGTTGGCTGCCGAGTTCGCGGGTCGCGCCCCGTCACGAAGCGGATTCCTTCGGCGCTGGCTGATGGGTCCGGTTGCTGTCACGGTGAAAAGCTGTTGTGATGCGCGTTGAATCGGGGATCTGTCGGCCGACATCCGCAACGCACGTGAAGGAGCCCGCTCATGACTGGCCGTCCCGCCGCCGTGCCTCGTCGCGGTCTGACGTTGATCGAAGTGCTCGTTCAACTGGCGATCGTGGTGTTGCTGCTGGTGCTCGTGGTCCCGGCGATCGTGCGGTCGCGGGAACAGGCTCGGCGGAGTCAGTGCCAGAACAACCTCAAACAACTCGGGGTCGCGCTGCACACCTACCACACCAACTTCACGAATACGTTTCCGCCCGGCTACGTCATCGATCCGGACGGTGTCTATCACGGTTGGGGCTGGCAGTTGTTTCTCGCCCCGTATCTTGACGCCTCGCCGCGCTACGTGGAAGTCTCCGCCGTCTTCAGCGGTGGACTGCAAACCAGCCCGAACCATCTTCGTTTTCGGGACGACATTCATGGCCTGCGTTGTCCGTCGGATGGTGTTTCGTCGGCCCGCGTCGCCCATGTGACGGTCTCCACCACCAACGTTGTCGGAGGAGTCGTCACTCCGGGGACGCTCGATGTGCCCGACCACTTTGGTCGGACGAATTACTTCGGCATGGTGGGTTATCTCGGCGGGGATCTGGGCGGCATCTATGCCGGAGCGAGCGGCGAACCGATGTCGCCGGGGTTCCATCGCAACGCGGGAAGCCTCGGCAATTCCGGCACCAAGTTCTCGCCGGCTCTCCGTTACTGCGACCAGCACAACTTGCATGGCACGTTCGGCCAGAATAGTGACATCGGGATGCGGGACATGACCGACGGCACGTCGAACGTCATTATGGTCGGCGAACGCTACGCACCGGCCGACACGAATACGGGTGCGCTCGGTCACGGAACCTGGGTCGGCGTGCCGGATTGTTCGTCCGCCGCTGGTCTCGCGATGGCCCTGGGTGACGCCAGCACGCTGGTCAACGCGGGTGCCGCCCAACGGTCGCAGACCACCGGCTTCGGCAGCCTCCACATCGGCGGCGCCAACTTCCTGCTCGGCGACGGGTCGGTCCGCTTCCTCTCCACCAAGGTCTCCGCCGCGACGTACCGCGAACTGTCGCGAATCGACGATGGCAGCGTCATCTGCGATTTTTGAAGGCCACTCTCAGTCCAGGCCGCCGCGCGTCAACTTTGGGAGTGCTCCGGCTTGACGGAGCTTTGGAATTGTGGATCGCGGCGCAGCCCTTTGGTCTTGCGCTCGCAAGGGGAGCTTTCGAAGGTTCCAAAGAAAGCGGCCAAGCCGCCTTCCAAAGCTCCGTCAAGCCGGAGCACTCCCAAAGGTCAATGAACCATCCGCTTTCCGCCAATCGGCGTTCCGCAGATTAGCCACAGCGTTTGACACGAGACTCCGCCGAACGCTAGCCTCGCGGTTCGTTGCGGACCGACCACACAGACGATTGACCGTGTTTAAGACGGACGGGACGCGATCAAATCCCGGTTGGGTTTCTCAACACGACGTCCACTGGAGCCAAGCGATGACGCTGACCGAACTTCTCCCAACGGTTCATTCACTCGCGCGCGGTGAGAAGCTCCGATTGATTCAGATTCTCGCAACGGATGTGGCGAGTGAGGAATCGATCTCACTGGACCTTGCGGACAAGGCTGTTCCGATTTGGTCGCCGCATGATGCCTTCGAGGGGGCCGCCACATTGTTGCGAGTCCTCGCTGAGGAACCGGAGGCGTCCTAATGCCGCAAGGTCAAGTTTATCCCGACGGAGTCCACGACATGACCGTAACCACTGGCGCGAACGTCTCAACGTCGTCTGTTGTCGATTCACTGGCGGAGCAACTTGGTGTTCGCGCGGAACTGCCTGCAGTCATGGCAATGACACGCCACGTCTTTCCGGCTGGCAGAGTCTCGGTGGAGATCGAGATCGACCCTGAGATTGCCAACTATGTGAAACTCACCATCGTGGTCCGACTGCCGCCGCAGGAGATCGCGGCATCCGTTGCCGCTTACCAACGCTGGCATCGCGAGTTGCGGGAAACGTGCCCCGCCGGACTGGCCACCAATTTCTGCCTGGGGATGGAGTTCGACGAATGATCGGTCCGGCAGACCTGCTGCATCTCGCCGAACGCTGGATTGAAGCCCGGACCGAAGCCGAATGGCGGTCGGCGGTGAGCCGCGCCTATTACGCGGCCTTCCACGAAGCGCGACGCCTGCTGCGGCAACTCGGCTTTGAAGTGCCGCGCGGTGAGGGGGCTCACGCCTATCTTTCGTTGCGGCTCTCCAATTGCGGAACACCGTTGCTGCAAGATGCCGGGTACACGCTCATTTCGCTCCGCAGGGAACGCAACCGCGCGGACTACGACATCGATCGTGCGATGAAACAGAGTGACGCTCGCGTGCAGGTTGTTGCCGCCCGCTTCACAGTGGACACTCTCACAGTGACGTTGCCCATCGCCGACACGAGTTCCCTCGTGAATGCCATCCGACGATACGAAACCGACGTGCTCAGGGAACCCACGTGGCGTATGTGATTGCTGACAGGACGGGATACGGGATGTGCCCAAACTTGTCACCGTTCATTTTTTCGATGGGGAGTAACCATGCGAATCTCTGGCCAGCGGATCAAACGGACGCGACTCGTGCAGACGGATCGTTACGTCGTGGCCGTCGCTGTCGAACTGGTCATTCCCGACGACGACCCGAGCGAACCGTGCTACGAGGCGGAAACCGTTCAGCTTCTGAAAGAAGTCGAAGAGCATGCTCAGCGGGGCGACGTGGACTGGCTGGCCCAACACGGCAAGGTCTATGAGGCGGTGGGCGCGACGTGAGCAACACCGGTGCCCGGCAGACGCGCATGTCATCGCCAGCAAACTTTGGGAGTGCTCCGGCTTGACGGAGCTTTGGAATTTTGGATCGCGGCGCAGCCCTTTGGTCGTGCGCTCGCAAGGGGAGCTTTCGAAGGTTCCAAAGAAAGCGGCCCAGCCGCATTCCAAAGCTCCGTCAAGCCGGAGCACTCCCAAAGGTCAATGAAGCATCCGCCTGTCGCCAATCGGCATCCCGCAGATCAGCCTGAGCGTTTGACACGAGACTCCGCAGCACGATAGCCTCGCGCTCTGTCGCGTCCCCGCCAAACAGACGATTGTTCGTGATTGAAGGCCAACGGCACGCGATCGTATCCCGGTTGAGACACGAGGGTGCAAGCATGTTTTACGAATATGATTCGGCAGATCATGAAGAACAGGCAACTGCCTTACTCGCAGAGCTCGGGAAGTGTGTCGTGTCTTTCGAGCGAGTTTGCGCGGGGATGCGCAATTGCATTTACACTGTATCTCGCAAGGAAGGACGAAATCACGATCAATGCCAGAAAGATCTCCACAGGAAGACGGCTGGACCACTCCGAGAGAAACTTGGCGAGGTATTCAAACAACTGTCCGATCGAGATGACGAAGACCGGAAGTGCGTAACAACCCTTCTCTCGCGTATCAAAACATTAACCGACGAGCGGAATTGCTTCCTTCATTCCGAATGGCACTTGAACTTTGACTACGAAAATGCAGACGAAGACTTCCATGCCCTGGCATTGAAGGATTTACTGCCGATCAGCATCGATAAAGAAGCCTTGTGTAACCACATCCGCGAGGCCACCGAGATTCAAGTGCTGTTGCACCGGCTAGCAATTTGCCTGAATCAAAAGCGATTCAAATTGAGCGAAATGTTTGAAAGACCAGTGAGCTGCGCCTGACCAGTGCATGCACCGGAACTGGCGATCGGCGTGTCGCCGATTGAGGATCACTCGACGGCAGCACAGTGATGCTGATCGTTAGTCCATCCGTGGATGCACAGGAATTCTCGATGTTCCATTGGCTTGTTGATTTGTACTCTTGGTTCAAGTCCTTTTGGGATGATCTTCCGGACAAGATCAAGCGACAGATCATTGACGCTTTCGTTGATGCTATGGAGCATCTTCTCCGCAGTTACTACAGGCAGACAAAATGAAACCCGTTGGTGATTTCCTAAGCGAACAGTTCGTCCGCGTCCTCGCCTTGCCCGCGCCGACCTCGGAGCAGCCTCTTGAACCGGAGTTGACTGCATTGGCGGTACTGGGGGATGCCGTACCTCCAGACGCAGCAAAGCGGCTGCTCACCACCCTTGAACAGTTCGTTGCGACCAGCGATTTCGCTGACGCTGTAAATCAAGAAGTCCCACCGCCTCAACCAGAGGAGTCGGAGGATCAGTTCGTTCAGCGAGCAAAAGAGGCGATTCGCAATCAGCTACTGAAAAAATTCATTCACTGAACGAAGCCCTGAATTCAACGACGGATTTACTCGACAAGGTTGCCCGCCAGATTAGAGCGTTCCACCGCAAACATCCGGAGAAGACCTCATGACACTGCCCACTGTTTTCGGAACTCCCTCACCCGCGTTCGGTTCTCGGCGCGAGTTTTTGCGGCGGGCTGGGAATGGGTTTGGGGCGGTCGCTTTGGCGGGGTTGTTGGCTCAGGAGGGACGGCTCGTTCAGGGGGCGACGGCTTCGAGTTTGAATCCGCTGGCGCCGCATGCGGGGCATTTTCCCGGCAGGGCCAAGTCGGTGATCTGGCTGTTCATGAATGGCGGGCCTTCGCAGGTTGATACGTGGGACTACAAGCCCGAACTGGAAAAGCGGGACGGGAAGGAACTGGCGGGGTTCGATCAGACGACCGGGTTCTTTGCCGGGCAGGGGGGGCCGATGATGAAGTCTCCCTTCAAGTTCGCCCAGCACGGCGAATCCGGGGCGTGGGTCAGCGAGATCTTTCCGCAGATGGCCAGGCATGTCGACAAGATGGCCTTCGTCTATTCCTGCTGGACCGATTCGAACAATCACTCGCCCGCGCTGTTCCGGATCAACACCGGAAACGCGCGGCAGGGCTTTCCGTGTGTCGGGGCGTGGGTGACGTATGGTCTCGGCAGCGAGAGCCAGAACCTGCCGTCGTTCGTGGTGATGTACGACACGCTCGGACGGGGCATTCCCAAGGGACACGCGCAGAACTGGGGTGCCGGGTTTCTGCCGAGCATCTTCCAAGGGACGGCGCTGAAGCCGCAGGGCGATCCGATCGAGAACCTGAACCGCTCCAAGGACATGACGAACTCCCAGCAGCGCGCCCAACTCGACCTGCTTGCCCGGTTGAACCGCAAGCACCTCGAACAGCATGCGGCCGAGACGGAGTTGGCGGCGCGGATTGAATCGTTTGAACTCGCCTACCGCATGCAGATGGCCGCCCCCGAAGCGCTCGACCTGGCCAAGGAATCGGAAGCGACACAGAAGCTGTATGGTCTCGACAATCCGAAGTGTGCACACTTCGCCAAGCAATGTCTGACCGCGCGGCGGATGGTCGAGCGGGGCGTGCGGTTCGTGCAGATCTATTCCGGCGGGATGGAGAACGAACGAAGCTGGGACGGTCACGCGAACATCGCGGGCAACCACACCGGGTTCGCCGCCGAGACCGATCAGCCGATCGCCGCGCTGCTGACGGATCTGGCCGAACGCGGGATGCTGGACGAAACGCTGATCATCTGGGGCGGTGAATTCGGCCGCCTGCCGCTCGTGCAAAAGGGGGGCACCGGCCGCGACCACAATCCGCATGCGTTCACCACGTGGTTCGCCGGAGGCGGCATCAAGGGGGGGACACTGTTCGGTGAGACAGACGAGATCGGCCACAAGGCGCTGATCGACCGGGTCAGTGTCAACGACCTGCACGCCACGATCCTGCACACGCTGGGACTGAACCACGAGAAGCTCACCTACCGCTACAGCGGCCGCGACTTCCGCCTGACCGATGTCTCGGGACGTGTCGTGACAGAGATTCTGAAACAAGCATGATCGACAGGCACACTCGACGAAGCGGCGTCATGGACGCACGGATCGTGTGGACGTTCCTGTTCGCAGTCGCGCTGCTGATCGCGTTGCCGGTGGCGTGGCGCATGGATTGGACTCCCACACAGAGGCTCTTCCGACAGGCGCGGTCCGCACTGGAACGGGCGGACTACGCCGAGTCGTTGCGGCTGGGACGCCGCCTGATGGATCGCGCGTCACACCGTACTGAGGGAATGCTGTTTGTCGCCGAATCGTTGGCGAGACTGGGTGAATTTGACGAGGCGCTGCGGCTGCTCGAACAGGTTCCCGCGGACAATCCATCCTTGGCGGAAACCGCGGCGCTGTTGACGGCGCGAATCCAATGCGACGATCTGCACCGGCCGACGGACGCCGAGCTTTCGTTGCGGAAGGCGCTGCGGATCAATCCGGCGTCGCTGCCGGCTCA
>JAYTIB010000533.1:0-11159 GCA_043732205.1 Schlesneria sp.
CCGGTGACATCGACTACGTCGCCTACCTGAAGCAACTGCGCGACGGCGGATACCGCGGCGCGGTCGTCGTTGAAGTCAGCGCCCAGGTCTCGGGAAAACCGGGTTACGATCCGGTCGCCGCGGCCAAACGCTGCTACCGGAACATTCAACCCGCCTTCGTGAAGGCCGGCCTGCGGATTGAAACGTGATCCCGCGAATTTCCGCAGACTTGGAAGAACCGCCTTTCGGATTCCACCCTGAATCGTGACGCACTCCCGTCAAGCGGAGTCACGCCAAGCCAGACTCCATTGTGCGGGGACAAGCGGTTACACTTCGCGGACGACCTTTTCACGACGGGCGCACCGCGCTGTCACGGACTCCCGATTTTCAGCAGTTGCTCATGACCGAAACCACGCCGGATCAACGCCATTCCCCCACCATGACCGTGCCACGGTTTGCCGCGGCCAAGGGGCAGGGACGCAGGCTTTCCGTACTGACCGCATACGATCATTTGTGGGCGGGTCTGTTCGATGAGGCCGGGGTCGATGCCATCCTGGTGGGGGATTCACTCGGGATGGTGGTGCAGGGTCGTTCGACGACGTTGCCCGTCACTCTGGAACAGATGATCTATCACGCGGAAATGGTGGCCCGCGCGGTGAGGCGGGCGTTGGTGATCGTCGATTTGCCCTTCATGACCTACCAAGTCAGTCCCGCTCAGGCGGTCGAGAATGCCGGCCGAATCCTGAAGGAAACCGGGGCCGCCGCAGTCAAGCTGGAGGGCGGGGTCCATCAGGCGGCGACGATTCAGGCGCTGGCGACGGCGGACATTCCGGTGATGGCCCATGTCGGGATGCGGCCGCAGTCGGTGCGCAAGTTCGGCGCGATGTCCAAGGTGCAGCGCGATGAGACGGCCCTGCTGGCGGATGCCCGGGCTGCGGAAGCGGCGGGAGCGTTTGCGATCGTGTTGGAACTGATCCCGCGCGGCATTGCCGCCAGGATCACCGCCGAACTGTCGATCCCGACGATCGGCATCGGTGCCGGCCCGGACTGCGACGGTCAGGTGCTGGTCAGTTGTGACATGCTGGGGCTGACCGGCTTCAAGCCGCGGTTTCTGAAGCAATTCGCGGATCTGCGTTCGCTGGTTCTGTCCGCGACCCGGCAGTACGTCGAGGAAGTCGGCGACAACACATTCCCCGACGCGGCGCACTCGCACGAGTGACGTGGCCAGTCACTTTGAAGAATGCCGCGCGCGGCCACCGAAAGCGCGTCATTCGTCGGTGCGGAAGGTGATCGCGGGGAGACCCTCTTTGTTGTAGAGGTTGACCAGCGGGTTCCAAGCCCAGCCGTAGCGGACGTATTTTGGCAACGGGACTTCGGGGGACGAGACGATGATCGTGTTCCCCTCGATGACGGCGTCCGCGAAGACGAAGTTCTTGTCCGCTCCGGCGACCACGAAGCCGGTCAGCTTGTCGTCACCCGGCTTGATCGTCAGGCCGCCATGCACGTGCTTGAAGTAGAGGCGGATCTTGTCCCCCTTGGGCAGTTCGACCTGCATCTCGGTGAACTCGGGGCCGGAGTAGACGAGATTCTTCTCGCCGTACACGAGATGCCGCGCGACGAGTGACAGCCGACGGCCGACCTCCTGCTTGTTGCGCGGATGAATGTCCTTCGGGTCGCCGATGTCGATCGTCATCGCCAAGCCCGTGTTGGGAACGCGGCGCACGGTGCGCCATTGCGACTCACGGATCTCGGCCCAGCCCGGTTCGGTCGGCTTGGTTTGCAGCGCGTTGAGATTGGCCAGAGAGACGATCAGAAACGGGAAGTCGCCCACGTCGAACCGCGAGCGCCAATCGGCGATCAGCGTCGGCAGCAGACGGCGGTATTGGAGCCAGAACGGACCGTTCGCCTCACCCTGATACCACAGCGCCCCCTTGATCGCGAACGGTGCCAGCGGCTCGATCATCCCGTTGGAGAGCGACGAGATCATCTTGTAGTGCGAGACCTGCGGCGTCGGAAACGGAGCCTTCAGGTCGGCGATCGAGACGACGGGCTTGGCCTTCCATGTGCCGGACAACGAACGCCGCTGGTCAGCCGGGGGAAGGGCGTTGCGTGCGGCATCGTTCGCAACTTGGACCACGATATTGCTCGGACCGGAGCAGAACCCGCCCGGCCCTTTGTGATTCAAGACCGCCGCGACGAGCACATTCTTTCCCGGCCGAACATGTTGGTGATCGACCAAGTATCTGCGAATCCCCGGAAGCTGTGTCGAGCCGATCAACTTGCCATTCAGCCAGACAATGTCGACGTCGTTGATGACCGACAGCACGAGCGACAGATCCTGCCCCGACCATGTTTCGGGGATGTCGATCTCATGCCGGAACCAGACCAGTCCGTCGAACTCCTTCAGCGGTTCCAGCCCGGTCTCTTCCCACGGTTTTGGCACGGCGATGTCGAGCCAGTCGTCCGTCTTGAGCTGCGGATCGGAGATGTATTTTCGTTCCGCACTGATCGGGTCGACGGTCGCGGTCCACTGTTCCAGCGCGCGGAAGTAGTCGAAGTTCGATCCACCGACCGCGACCAGTTTGTCGAGTTCCGCGAACCGTTCCGGGAAGTCGTATGGCATCTCGCGGCGCAGGGCGTCACCGCTGACCCACGCTTCGGCCGCGGTCGCTCCGGCCGACGAGTGAATGATGCCGATCGGGATCTTTTGCGTCTCATGAATCTGCCGTGCGAAGAAGTAGCCGACCGCCGTGAAGTTGCGGGCAAACTCCGGCGTGCAGACCTCCCACTTCGCCGGGGGTGGCAGCTTCATCGGCACCAGCGACGAATAAAAGCTGACGGTGAAGGAGCGGATCTCCGGATGGTTCGCCTGCTGGACCTCGTCCTCGGCATTGTTCGCGAGTCGCACGGGCCAGTTCATGTTCGACTGACCGGTGCAGAGCCAGACGTCGCCGAACAGGATGTTCTTCAGCGTGACCTTCTGCGGGCGGCCATCGGCGCGCGGTTGGCTCCCTTCGATGGTCAGCGTGTGCGGTCCGCCGGCACGTTGCGGAGTCATCTTGAGCATCCATCTTCCGTCCGGTCCCGCGACCACTACTGGTCCGACCTGACGACCATCGGACTTCTCCCAATCGATCGTGACGGTGATCTTGTCACCCGGTGTGCTCCAGCCCCAGATAGGGGCGGCGATGTCGCGTTGCAGCACCGCGTTGTCGGCAAACAGCGGATGCACAAACGGCAACGGCTGCGGCTGTGTCGGCCACCACGGCTGCGGACCCTGGGGCTGCGCATCAACGGTCGTCGCACCAAACAGCACAACGATCACCGCCAGGGTTCGCAAAAAACGATCGGCCGTGTTCATGTGCCCCACTTCCTTTCCGGACTTTCATCGGAACCGTCACACAAGTCCATTCAGTCACGGTTCGAAAGACCGCGCGCCATTAAGTCAAGTCGAGAGACCGATGTTTGTCGGTCGGCGGGGCGGGTGGGACGACTGTGTGAAGACGATAGGGCGGCCATTGGCACGCGCCAACGATGCCGGCGCGGTGCCGTGTGTCCCGCCGGACGGCACGGTCTCAAAGAACGCGGCGAGCCGGGTCGACAGGCCCGGCTCACGGCATCAACATCGCTTGGATGGGACTCGTCATCGACATCGTCATCGGCGCGGCGATTACTGGCGTTTGAAGCCGTAGTCTCCGTTGGTCTGATCGAAATCGAGTGAACTCAAGCTCGTCCGAAACTTGACGTCGGAATACGTGTAGTGCTCGATCAGGGTGGCTTCGTCGAGGTCGCCGTCAACCGGGGCCGCATCTTCGTTCGGCCAGCCGAAGTTCTTGATGTACAGCGGCACGCACCATTCGCGGTCAATCATCGTGATCGACTTCCGGTATTCCTTCGAGGATTCCCGACTCCTGTATTCGAGGACATAGCAACAGCACTGGCGGTCTCCCACCGTTTGATCTTCCAATTGCCGGCAACTGGAGAAGTTTTTCAGTTCCAGATCCTTGGCGTTGTACTCGATGATCGTGCCCGCCAGGGCGAGCAGACCGGCGCGGGTGATGGGATAGCGGGATTCGTGCATGGCGAGCGAACTGTCCGGCAGCATCAGGATCGCGGGCAACCGGGCCTTCCAGCCCCCCGCATGGACCAGCATCTTGCCGTCGTTCACGCCGTCGACATACATGACTTCGCGGCCGGTGTCGTGGTCCCGCCACTTCAGATAGATGCTGAACGGGACGTGCCGCAGCTTCATGCTCATCGTCTGTTCGCCGAGCAGTTCGCCACCAACCAGCTCGCGCTTGGTGAATTGCGCGGTGTAGTCCGGCGTCGCCTTCAGGAAGGCGATCCCCTTTTCAAGCAGCGCCACCTTTTTGGTCAGATTGCGCGCCGACAATTGTTCGGGAGTCAGGTTCTCATCGGCGGGCTGTTCCACCGGTCTTTGCTCGGAGATGATCGCCGGGGTTGGTGCGACGGTGGCGAAGCGAATGGTGTCGGCACCCGCCGGGCGGGGCGGACATTCCAAGTGCAGGAAGGCGATGGTCAGGCAGGCCACCGCGGCCGCCGTTCCGTTGGCCTTGTGTTGGGGATGGAGAGACTTGACGCGGCGCAGCAGGAACCTCATGCGGAACTCTCCCAAAACAGCAGGCTCAAACATGGATGAAATGAGGGCGACGACAGGGAGCCGGAGTGCTCAGGGGAGGTGGGGATGGAGATCCGTCGCCAATCACGATTCCAGCAGAGTTGCCCGCAGCGATCCGACCAAATCTAAGAATCGGCCAGTGCCGCCGATCGCTGTGAACGGAATGTCGTCCGTCGTCGCGACCGGTTTTCTGGTCGCGGCGGACAAGGTTCGCGTGGTTGGCAAACTCACCGCGGTTTCTCGCGTTTGGCAGATCGTCACTGCCACACGGACGGAACGGATTGCGCGACCGGCACCACTTCACACGTCGGACAGGTTGACGACCTGTCCGTACTACGAACGATTCGCTTCCGGTCTGGCCGCGAAGGATTGAATTCCGTCAAGCAGATCTGCGACTCGACATCGAAGCTCGTCGTGTTTCTTTTGCCGACGACTGTCAAGAAGAGTTCGACAGGAAGATTTGGGACAAGAACATCCAAGAAGAAAAACCCAGTGTTGGTTCGCATCTTCCTGTCTCACATTTTCCTGTCTACGTTTCGTTGCGGCAGGACCGCGGTGGGCTCTCCGGCGACTTCTGTCCAAGGCACTGACGACACGGACTTCCGTGGCTGCCGACGCAGTCGTCGCCTACTTCGCGGGCTTCTTGAACACCGGCACGAGTTCAATCGTGACCTTGGTACCGACCGGCGGAATTCGCTCGGTGTAGGCTTCAAACATCAGACCGTCGTTCGTGGCGCTGCTCTCCACCGACAAGTCGACGGTCGCCGTGGCGAAGTTGGCGACACAGATCAGGTCGCCCACTTCGGCCAGGTAATACTTCTCGCCCGTGGTGGCATCGGTCTTGAATCCGCTGCCGGCGAACACCCACTGCGCCTCCATCTGGCGGATCTGCGACTGCTCGAAGAACGCCTTGATCGCCGCCCGAAACGCCGCATCGGTGGTCAGCTTCTGCAAACTGTCACGCTGCGCTTCCGACATGGTCCCGTACCACAGCAGTTCCTTGTGCCTCTCGTCCCACTTCAGATCGCTGTCCGCGGCCAGCTTCAACCCCTTGGGAAACGCCTCCAACTTTTGCACGAAATAGCGGCGCGTGGCATGCCTGACCCAGGACTGCGCGGGGACGCGATGCAGCTTGCCGTCGGCGTCGGTCCACGTCATGAAGATGTTGATCGGCTGCCCCGAGGCGGGCTTGTATTCCGGGACAAACTTCGCGGGACTGCCCGCATCAGCGCCGAGCGCGACCAGTCCCGCGTGGATCTCTTTCGCCTTGGCGTCAACCGACAGGATCGATTCGTGCTCCTTGGTCTGCTTGAGACAGACCAGCATCTCCAGCAGACCCTCGCGCAACACCACCTCCGACTTGACCAGCAGCCGCTTCCCCTTCAAGTCGATCAGGACAGTGCCCGCCTTGTTGAGCGGCGTCAGTTCACCCGCCGGAGCGGCCCCCGCCTTTTTCGGAACGGTCGGCTCGTCGGAGTACACGACCATTGCCGGCAGCAAACAACAGCCGGCCAGTGCCGCGCACAACGCCACGAAGCAGTTTCGGTTCAGCATGACGCGCCTCCGTCAGATTTCAGCAAGCGGGACCATCGCGGGTTGCCTCTGGACCAATCGGACAACCCGGTGACGCGGCGTAGACTAACAGACGGCCATCAACCGCTCAATCAGCCTCTTCATGGCGATGATGGTTTCGCCGCTGTGGCCATCACACGGTTGTGAGTTGTTGAGTTGGTGTCGGGCGTTCAAATTTCAAAAATGGCCGACCAACCGCCATTCAATCATCGCCGTTCACCTGCGGCCAATTTTGAAAATTGCTGACTCTCACGGATTGCAGGTGTCAAGTTCTTCGCCCCGACGGGGCCGACGGAAGTCAGCCCAGGGCAAGCTCGCTCGGCGAGCGCCGCCCTGGGAAAAAGCCACATCAAGGATGTTTGCCCTGAAAGGGCTATGGAAGGCCGAGACCTCCCGTGCCCCTTCAGGGCACATCAATTCGTTGAATCCCCGATCCCAGGGCGGCGCTCGCGGGGCGAGCTTGCCCTGGGCTGGTTTCCTCCGCCCCTTCGGGGCAAAAACGGCAGCACCCGCAATCGGGTAGGATCAGGAACTTTGAACGCCCGACCCCAGAGCGACGCACTCCTAAAGTTCCTCGCGCCCCGAGACCATCAGGCAATCAATTCATTGATCACATGGCCATGCACGTCGGTCAGGCGGCGGTCGATGCCGTTGGTGCGGAATGTCAGCTTGGTGTGGTCGATTCCCAGCAGTTGCAGCATCGTGGCGTGGATGTCGTAGACTTCGGTGGGATGGTCCCGATCGGCCGGCTTGTAGCCCCATTCGTCGCTGGGACCGTGGCTGATTCCCCCCCGGATGCCGCCGCCGGCCAGCCAGTTCGTGAAGACAAACGGATTGTGATCGCGGCCCTTGCCCGATTGAGCGCACGGCATCCGACCGAATTCGGTCGTCCAATGCACGATGGTGTCGTCGAGCATGCCGCGTTGCTTGAGATCCCGGATCAGCGCCGCGGCCCCGCGGGCCATGCCGAGTGACAACGGTCCGTGATCGCGCTGGATGTCCTCGTGCGAATCCCAGTTTCGTCGGGGAAAGCCGTTGTCGCAGCCGGACCAGATCTGGACGAACCGCACGCCCCGCTCCAGCAGCCGCCGGGCGATCAGGCACTTGCGTCCGAAGATGTCGGTCTCTTCGGGGTCGTTGATCTCCTTGGGGAATTCGCGGCCGTCGGCCAGCCCGTACATGTCGATGATGTGCTTCGGTTCGCCGGTGATGTCCATCGCTTCGGGAGCGGCGAGCTGCATCTTCGCCGCCAACTCGTACGACTTGATCCGCGCTTCGAGGCGGCTGTCTCCCGGTCGCTTGTCGGCATGACGCTGATTGAGCTTCGCCAGCAGTTCATGCCCCGCCGCGTCGCCGCTCTTGGTGACGATCCCCTGCGTCGCCGGGAACAAGTCTTCAATCGGATTCGCCGTCCCCGGCCGCAGGATCGTCCCCTGATGCCGCGCGGGGAGGAACGCCGAGTCCCAGTTCTTCTGGCCGTTCGACGGAAAGCCGCGGTGGTCCGGCAGCACGACAAACGTCGGCAGATTGTCGTTCAGGCTGCCGAGTCCATAGCTGACCCAGCATCCCATGCCGGGAAAGCCGGGCGTCTGAAATCCGGTCGCCTGCAACAACGTCGATGTGCTGTGGACACCCGTCTTGCCGATCACGTTGTGGATGAACGCCATCTCGTCGACCACGTCGCCCAGCGGAGCGGTCACTTCGGACAGGTGCTTGCCGCTCTGGCCGTACTGCTTCCAACCCCACGGCGATGCGAACGTGGCTCCGTGGCCGTTCTGAAACAGTTCGACTTTTTCACCGGGATCCCACGGCTGGCCATTGCGTTTGACCAGTTCCGGCTTGTAGTCGAACAGGTCAACATGCGACGCCGCCCCGGCCATGAAGAACTGCACCACGCGCGTCGCCCTGGGCGGAAAGTGCATCACATCCAAAACACCGCCGTTGGCGCGCGCCACCGTGGTCGTCGCGTCGGCGGCACACACCTGATCGCGGTTCAGCATCGAAGCCAACGCCAGACCACCAAGTCCGCCGCCGCACTTCCACAGCGCATCACGACGAGAAATACCGCCCGCGGTGTCTTGAACGTTCGTCATCTGGTTTCCCTTCGAGAATCTGGTGAGGCCAGCTTATAACATTACTGCTCCGGTCGTAGCACAGGCGGCCCGCCTGTGATTCCAACTGGCGAATTCGAGCAGGCGAGCCGCCTACTCTACGGTGTTCAAGTGGTTCTCAATTCAGTCCACGAATGCGAACTCGTTCAGGTTCAGGATCACTCGACAGGCTTGGCTCAGGCCGTGTTCGCGTGCGTAGCCGATCAGCGCGTTCAGCTCGTCGAACGATGGCGAACGGCCCAGTGTCAGTTGGAAGGCGAGGTTGATGCGCTGGGGCTCATCGGTCGCTGCCGCTTCAACGCGGGCGGCCATGTGCTTGGACATCGAGAGCACGAGTTTGTTGTTCAACAGTGCGAGCGCTTGCAGTGCCGTCACGGTTTCATTCCGCTTTTCGACGATCATCGATGGATCGGCGCAGTCGAGTGTTGTCATGAACGGCTGCGTCTGCGAACGGACCAGGAATCGGTAGACGGACCGCCGGTGCGAACGCGGATCCTCGGCATCGTGCAACTGGTATTCATAGTGCGGCGAATGCTCGGGCTTTTCGATCACGAAGTCCTGGAACGCGGGGCCACCGAGGCGATCGTCGAGTTTCCCGGCGACGAGCAGCATGCTGTCTCGCAATGACTCCGCGTCGAGCTTGCGCCGGTTCGCTCGCCAGTAGAGCGAGTTGGTGGAGTCGACCGATTGCGGTGAGTCGGGCTCGTTCTTTCCAGCGATCTCCGCAGACTGGCGGTAGGTGGCGCTGGTGACGATCAGGCGATGCAGGTGTTTCAGTGACCGCGCGGGTGGCGATTGCGGCTCGGCGGGAGCCTCGTCCTCCCGCGTCGCGGCGTTTCGATTGTCATTCCGTCCCCGGATCTCGCACGCCAGCCAATCGAGGAGTTCGGGGTGCGTGGGTAACTGGCCCATTCGGCCGAAATCATTGGGCGAATCGACGATGCCCCGGCCCAGGTGATGCTGCCAGATGCGGTTGGCGATGGAACGCCAGGTCAGCGGATGGTTGTCGTCGACAATCCATTGCGCCAGCGCGGCGCGGCGGGCTCCTTCCGACGAATCGGCAGGCAGCGTGAACTCACCGGACTCGCCCGGTTGCAATGGCACGAAGCCGGGGCCGACTTCGTCAGCCGGTGACGTCACATCGCCGCGTTTTAGAATGCGGATCGGGCGCGGCTTGCCACCCACGGGGCCGGTGCCGCTGAAGGTGCCCCCGCCGTTGAAAACCATTCCGGCATAGACGTATTGCGGAGCGGGGAGTGCCGCGAGTTGCCTGGCCGCTTCCGACAGAGCGGCCGCGTTGCGTTGAACCTCGTCGCGCACCGCTGGCGGCACACGCTTCTCGATCAGCGCCGACCGCTGTTCGCGCAGGCTGATGACGTCGACGGCGATCTGTCCGGTGAAGAGGCCGTCAACGAGGTTCTTCCTGCTCCAGCGAACCGGGGCTTCGATGGAATCGAGTGACGTCACGGTCGCGCCCAGCGCGACATTCTTGCCGTCGGCGTCGAAGACGCTCAACTCGGCCAGCGCGAAGATGAAGTCGTTCATTCGCGGAGCCAGTCGGGTCGCGGTGACACGGATGTATCTCGCGGAGACGTCGCGCACGTCGGCCTGTTGCAATGTGGTGCCGGGATTCGGCACATCGGCACTCGTGCGGTCCACAAGGACGATGACATCTTTCGCGAAGGTCGCGTCGTTCGACGCTTCGATCTTGAAGCGAACCGGGAAGCCGAAGCCCGCGCCGATGTTGTTGAAGTCGTCCCAACAGCCGACGTAGTTGAGCTTGCTGATCCGGACCTCGCGGCCGAGATCCACTTGCACCCACTTCGGCTTGTCGGCGGTCGACTCGATGCCGCTGTGATAGCCGTACTCCGGCCGTCGCTGTCCCGCGACCGCCTGTTGCGCGGATGCGATCTTCTGATCGAGCTCCTTCAAATCGTTGCCGCAGAGCCGGACGGTCTCGGCGGTCAACCGCTGTTCATCGGTCTTGAAACGTGTCTGCCGGGCCAGCAATTCCTGACGCCGATGGCCAATGCCGGGGTTGGCATCGAACATCCGATCGGCCCGATCCAGCGCCGCGAAGACCGCCTGCATCCGGTAGTAGTCGGTCTGCGTCACCGGATCAAACTTGTGGTTGTGACAGCGGGCACACTGGATGGTCAGGCTGCAGAACGTGTTCATGGTCGTGGTGACCATGTCGTCGCGGTCGAGGTTCCTCGCGATCTTCCCATCGATCTTCGCTTCGGGAACCTCGGCGTGTCCGATGAAGTCCCACGGGCCGGCGGCGATGAACCCGGTCGCCGTGATGCCGTCGATGCTGTCCGGCCAGAGGACATCGCCGGCGATCTGTTCCTGGACGAACCGATCGTACGGCTTGTCCGCGTTGAGCGACCGGATCACGTAGTCGCGGTACGGCCACGCATTCGGCCGCAACTTGTCCTTGTCGTAGCCGTGAGTGTCGCCGTAGTGGACCACATCCAACCAGTGCCGCGCCCACCGTTCACCGTAGCGGGGCGAAGCGAGCAACCGGTCGACCAGCCGCTCAGACGCGGTCGGGTCGGAGTCCGCGACGAACTCGTCAATCTCCGCGGGATCGGGAGGCAAGCCGTGCAAGTCGAACGACAGGCGGCGAATCAGCGTGCGGCGATCCGCCATCGAAGAGGGAGACAACTGCTTCTCGGCGAGCTTGGCCTGAATGAAGGCGTCGATCGGTGATTGGGGCGCGGTGACACTCTTTGGATCAGCGGCCGGAACGTTCGGTCGAACGAGCGGCTGAAGACTCCACCACGCTTGCCCTTCAAGATGCCGGTCCTTCAGTGTCAGCCCCGCAGGCCAGTCGGCGCCCGCTTGAATCCAGTTCC
>JAYTIB010000534.1:0-11149 GCA_043732205.1 Schlesneria sp.
CGGCGCAGTTGCCGCCAGCCGTCGCGCTGCAATTCATGGTGGCAGGCGAAGCAGGCATAGTTCGCCAATTCCGGCCACTGTGCCGCGGCGGCGGGAATCGGGGTGCCGGGGGCGGGCGAACGATCGATCAGGTCGGCCGTGAGATGCATGGATTCTTCCAGCGTTACGAGCGCCGCGATCATCGTCGCCTTCGTCACCGCGACCTCATCGGGATCAACGACAAGCGGGGCGTCACCCTTCGGTCGGAGCTGGTTGCTCCGTTCGACGAAGGCGTCGCGCACCGGTTTGTTCTTTTCATCCAATCGCCGCCAATGCCGCGGCATCTGATGCACGAACTGCGACAACTCGAAGCCGGGCAGCGGCGGGTGTCCGGCGGCGTACATCTCATGGGTGATGACCTTCTGCTGTTCGACATTCCCCACGTGACACGACAGACAGACGCGGGTCTGCGTGCGGGTCGAATGGACGTCCCAATACCCGAAGTCCTCGAACTTCCGTTGGGGGCTGAGCGTTCTCCACCACGAATCCGGATCGTCCTGATCGCGCGGCCGGGCGTGCGCCGCCCCCCAACCTTCGGCCCCGTCGGCGCGCCGGCCCGCGGGACCGTGACACGCTTCGCAGGAAACGCCGATCGTGTAGCGCGGGTTGCGGTGCGTCTCTTCCTGAACGAGGTCGCCCTGCAGTTTCATCTGCTCGACGGGAATCGAACTGTGGCAACTCAGGCAGCGGCGATCCCGGTGAACCAGCGATGCTCCCTGCGGATCGACGATCCCCAGGTGCTTGGCGATCAGCTTGGATTGGTCGCCGAGCAGGATCGTGAACGCTTGGTAATGGGGGTCGTGATCTTTCCACGTCAGGATCTCATCCCGCAGAATCCAGCCGTCGTTGCTGCGATTGCCGATGTCCGAGGCGAGTTCCTGATTCGACGCGGGTTTGGCCCGGCCGTGACAATCCACGCAGGTCGTTTCGCTGAGACCAACCACCCGCCGCGGACCACCGGGATGTGTTCCCATCAGATCCCGCGCATTCCGGGACGGGGGCTCATCGCCCGTGACCACTGGAGCCCAGACGAACGGGAGAGTCAGGCAGAGGAATTGAATCCAGCAGCGGTTCAAGTCGAGCTTCATCATTCCATCTCCGACACGGGGGGACTCGTCGCACCGTCGCGCTGTCCGGCGGCATCGTCGGCGCGAGCGGGTCGGTTCGTGTTGTTGACTGGCGACGGCAATTGCAACTGACGGAATTGCCGGCGAATCTCCGGCCCGTTGGCATCGAGACGGAACGGACTGTCGTGGTGGTCGAACGGGGGAACGGCATTGTTGTTCGACCCGCGGTACGAGAGCAGTTCGCGCAGTCGCAGGAACGCTTCACGCCGCGCGGGATCAACGCGGTTTCCGTTTCCGCGCGCATCGGTGACTCCCTTGTCCAACGCGACCGCGGCCAGATAGAGCTGAGCTGCGCGGTCCCAGCCCTGCATGGTCAGTGTCGCATGGTCGGCGAGCAGCGCGTCTCTGAGCGAAGCGATGTCAGCCGCGGTGAACGACGACTGCGAAAGCTGCCGCGAAGTGTCGGCGAGCTTCGGCCGCATCTCGGCGATCAAGGCCAGCGCGCGGGATTTGTCCGGCGACGCCGTTCGCATCGCCGTCCGCAGAGCGGCCTGGTCCGACGCGATCTGACGGGACGCGACGGCGGGGAGGTGACGCTCCGTTTCCGCCAGCAAGCCGAAACTCCATGTCCCCCAGGGCAACTCGCCGGGACCGAGCTTCCAAGCGGTCCGCGCCTGACGCCAGGAGGGCGATGACAAGTCGTGATGGCATCCGAAACAATCGTATTGAGCAAACTCGGGCCAGACGTGTTTGGAATTGCCGGCCGCGGCAGACAGGATGTCCAACTCATGGTCCGCGGTGACCAGTTGTCCGATGAGCCAGTTCTTCGCTTCGTAGGTCGACCGGTCCGACGAAGGCGCGTTGTTGGCGACCGGGCTGCGCTTCCGATCCTCCGCGCGACTCCAGTGGACCGGCATCTGCGATTGAAAGGCGGAGTACTCGAAGGTCAAACGCGGATGCCCGGCCGCGATGAAATCGTGGCTGACGTACTGCCTGGCGTTTCCGACATGGCAGTCCGCGCAGACGCCGACCCGCGTCGGCAGATCCTTGGTGTCGCGGAATCCGGCCCGTGCTTTCTGATCGCCGGACCAGACCGCGGACTGCTGCCATTCGCGGGTGTGGTGGGGGCCGAGCCACTCGCGCGCGGGGCCGTGGCAACTCTCGCAGCCGACTCCTTCGGCGAGCTTCCCGGGGAAGTCCTTGTGATCGGCCACATCCATCGCGGCGGGGGCGTGGCAGGCGAGGCACTCGCGCGTTTCCCAGGCGGGCCGCGGCAGATTCAATCGCGCGGCCATCTCCCGCGATCGCTGCCCACGGAGCACCTCACCCCCCCGTTGATGCGTGTCGCGATCCATGAAGAAATGAGCCGCGGAACCGAGCACAGATTCTCGACGGGGGTTTCCATGACAACTCGCCGAAGCACAGGACAGGCTGCCGAGAAACATGTCGGTCGGCGCGATTGTCCCGGACGTCGCGGTTGTTGGAGACTCTTCAGTCGCGACCGCCGCAGGCGATGTGAGCGCTGCGATGAGCTTCAATTCAGACGCCGTCGGCCCCGCCGGCAACGATTGAGCGATCACCAACGATTGACCGGTCAGCAGCGTCCCACAGCAGACAGACAACAAACGAACCGCGACAAGCCGCCGGCGCGAACGGACTGCGTGATGACCGGTCGCGGGCTGCCAGTCCCTGAGCTTCGTTGGTGTGAGGACGATTGTCATGTTGGTTGGCGGGGTGGAACGCGGACTCTAGTGCTTCGTCAACGCTCAGATGTGGAGTTGTAGCCACGCTCACCAGAGCGTGGGCAGATCGCGACATTCAGTAGTTCTAAGTTTGGTCTTGAACGGAGGCGTCTTTACTCCGAAGGAGTTGCGTCTCATAGCCCAGGGTTGCCCGCGCCTGCGGGCTACCCTGGGAAAGAGAGCACCGCGTCCATCTACCCTGAAAGGGTTGCGTCCTTCGAGAAACACCGCTGACGGAACCCCGTTGGGGTACATGGCTCGGTTGAACTTTGTTCCCAGGGTAGCTCGCTTCGCTCGCAACCCTGGGCTATGAGACGCAACTCCTTCGGAGTAAATGCCAATGCGCAATCTGCAAACCTGGAACTATATAACTGAGAATGAAATCCCACGGTCTGGCGACCGTGGCTACGGCCGTTTCAATCGTTGGCGAAACACTAATGCGGAAAACTGACCAGCGGATTGATCCGGATGGCCGCGTCATGCGGGCACGAGGTGACGCAGGCGGGCTGCTGACTCGGGAGATGGCTGCAGAGATCGCACACCGCGGCGCGGCGCGTCACCAGGTCCATTTCGGGCCGCACTTCCTTTCCCAACACTTCCAGGGTTTGACTGCCCGCTTCGGCGATCGCATCCAACGTGGCGGACAGGACGAATTGACCGTACTCGGCGGGCATGTCGAGGACGACTTCGATGGCCAGCAGATTGTTCGCCGGGGTGAACTGCGCGGTGTCGAGATCCACCGAATTCCCGGACCACTCGATTTGTTTTCCATTCAGCCAGACGCCGGCGACGGTCGACTTCTTCACCCGCATCTTTTCGATGGCACTCTTGCGCCGGTCGTCATGGATCGACAGCCGGAAGTGGCGCGAGTTCGACTTTTTCGGCAAGCGGAATTCGTGCCGGAAGCAGAGCCGCAGCGGCCCGGTGTCGGCCGAGTCTTGTTGCCCGGTTGACCAATATCGCAGGAAGTCTCCCTGCCAGCGAAACGGCGATGCCCCCTGCATCCAACCGGCACCCAGTCGGCGGGCTTGATGCCAGTCATCCGGTAGAGATCGGCGGCTCGCGCAAACCCACGCCATCGATTCTTCGGGAATCAGGCCGGTGTCGTGCATCTGGATCGAATCGTACGGGCACTGATCGGCACAGGCGGAGCAACCGATACACCAGTCATAGATTTCGATCTGCCCGTTGGCCCCGCGTCCGATCGATCCCACCGGACAACCGATCATGCAGACGGGATTCAAACAATTCCGGCAGGCGGACGGCACCAGAAAGCGGTCGTATCGCGGACCGTCCAGGAAGAGGCGGCTGTAGCCGTCGTCATGGGTGTCGACGCAAGCCTTCACGCAATCGCCGCAGCGCGTGCAGGAATCCAAGTCGATCACCAGCAGCTTGGTCCCCTGGAACAGTCCCATCTGCTGGAACTCGGGCGATGCCACGAGCTCCGATTCCGTGTGGCCGCTTTCCGCCGCATGGAGCTGGCTGATGCGCGCGGCGGCGAGGTTGGCGACCTGTTGCTGGAGCTGTGAGGATTCGGCCATCAGCCGTCGAAAGGCCGAACCGGGAATCCGCACCAGTTCGACATCGCCGAAGTCGCGGGCGTTTTCGCTGGAGGGATGGTTGTAGGCGATACACGTCGCACTCCGCGGGCTGCCGTTGACGACGGCAATCTCACCGATGCAATCGCCGCGCGACAGGTAAGCCAACACGCGCGGCGGACCCGCCGATTCGATCGGCTTGCGGATGATCTCCGGGAAGAGCGCACTCAGCACGGCCCGGCCCGTGGTCCGCAGCTCCAGCTCCGACCAGTCCTTGCCGATCCCCCTCAGCCCCTTCGGAAACGACGCCGACTTCCGCAGGATTTCGGGGTGCTGCAGGAACTCTGCAATCTCCTGTTCTTGAAGAAACCGGCGCGATCCCGCCAGCGCATTGAGAGCGTTGAGGATGACCGACTTGATCGCATCCGCGACAGGCTCACCGTGCGCACACCGGCGGACAAGCTCTTGAACCGGATCGCTGAGCCACGCATAGACCACGTACGCCGGCGGGCCCGATTCCTTCGATCGCGATTCCTTCAACAGCGGTAAGTCTTCGAGTGCGCCGATGGCCGTCTCGGGCATCAATGATGATTTGATCGGCGGTGGCGGTAGTGGCGACTCCTCTGCTGGCGGCTTGCTGACCGAAGCACTTGCCGGCGGAGTCTGACCTTCCGCCACAGCCCCGGCTTTCTTGGCCCGCATGGCCGCGAGCATGTCCTGCGCCGACGGCTTCTTCGCGGTGGGTGTGTCTGGCGGCGCTGCTGTGTCAGCGGGCGGACTGGCCTGCACCGGTGGCGGTGTCGGCATCGACTGCTCCGCTGAAGTCGACGCTGCTTTCTTGGCTCGCATGGCAGCCAACATGTCCTGCGCCGAGGGCTTCTTCGTGGCGGAGCTGGCTGTGGCCGGAGGAGCTTCGACGTCACTGGCCGATGATTCATTGATCGCGTTCGCGACTGGTGCCGCCGGTTCAACGGGGCTCACCGGTGCTGGTCCCTGGGCCTTGTCCACGAGAACCTTGCTGACAGGCGCGGCAACTCGCATCGCGGCTGTCGCAGCGGAGGAAGCGGACGTTTCCGCTCCTTGGGGATGCGGCCTGCTTGCCGCCAATTGGCGACACAAGCCGGTCCAGTCACGAATGTCATCCTTGTGCAATGACAGGTTCGCGTTGACCGTCACCTGCACGACGCCGCTGCGGACGATGAACACGTCCAGCGGATGGGTGTCGGACCACGGTTCCCCCTCCTCGCAGATCACCTTTCCCGGAGGAACGACTTCCAGTGAGACACTCTCCTTGAGGGTTTGAATCTGCGCATCACTGAGGTCTCGAAACAATTCAAACTGCCGGAGATGCGTGTCGAGCGTCCGCCGCCGGTATTCCACTTCCACCGACGCTTGATGGTTGGGATCACCCCGGAGTTGATCGAACACATTCCGGTTGAATTCCAGCAACTGGCAGTCGACGCGGGCCACCACAGTGGCGGAGCGCGGCATGAATGAGATGCAACTCATCTCACCGAACAGATCCCCTTCCATCAGGGGCGCTTCGCGGGTCAGGTAATCGATGTCCGTTGGGACATCACCGGGAATCGCGGTGACCCGCGGCGCATCGCGCTTCACCGCGGGGGAAAACCAGCGTTCGAAAAACCCCTTGGCTTTGGGTTGCACCGTCGCAGGGATGATCAACGCCGACAGAATCTGCCGGTTGCGACCGGGGTCGATCACCGGATCAGCGGGGGCCTCTGTCCCCGCGTCGAGCGCCTTCAAGCGAACCAAGTCCTCGGCGGTCGGAACGTAGAACGCCGTCCCGCCCGCCTGTCCCTGTCGAAACACCACGTTCCCGCTGCGGTAACTCCTCAGCACAATCGAGCCCGGCAGTTTCTCGACGGGAATCGCCTTCTTCATCCGGCGAAACAAGCCAAACTGACTCAGCATGCTGGCATTGACCGGCCTGTCGCCGCGGTGAACATCCAGATGGATCTCACTCTTGACGATCGGTGACTTCGCAGGACTCTCTTTTTCCGAGGCCATCATGAATTCCCGGTTCAGAACCGACCACCACGCCGAAGTGTTGGGTGTGCGTCACGATCCTGGGTCGAATCCGAAATGCGGCTCATCGGTGTCTGTCGAAGTCGCGAAGAGTCTTGGGCAAGCGGCAGGAATCGGCATACAAGCACGACGCGCAAGCGAGTGAGTTTTCAGACACACTCGCTTGCGCGTCGTGCTTGTATGGGGACAAACCTTCCTCTGCCGCTCGCCTTACTCCTTCAGGGTCGACAACAACCCGTTCATTCGATTTCACCCAGAATTGAAATGCACACCTCGAAGTGTTCCCACGCTCACCGCCAACTATTCTCACCTCCCCAGCCACTGTATGCTAGCAGCCGGGGCTCTGCAGAAGTTGGATTCGACTCGAGGCCGTCGTGATTGTCGACCGTTCGCACTACTACTGGGGGCTGACCACCGCTGTGATGGCCCTCATTTCCGGCGTTCTCTACGGGATCTATGTCCAGTCCGCACCGAATGGCCCCAGTGGCGGATCGTGGCAGGGGATGCTGTTCGGCGTGGCCGGAACCGCCTGCATGGCGTACGCCGGTTTGCTCGCCGGTCGCAAGACCGTTCCGAAATGGCGGGTGGGAACCGCGCAAACCTGGTTGCGCGGACACATCTGGCTGGGGCTGTTGAGTGTCCCCCTGATCCTGTTTCATTGCGGCTTTCAGTGGAGCGGAACGCTGGAGAAGATTCTGATGGCCACGTTTGCCATCGTGATTCTCAGCGGAATCTACGGACTCGGCCTTCAACAGGTTTTGCCGCGGCTGATGTCGACGAGTTCACCGGCCCAGGCGATTGCGCCGCAGGTTCATATCGCTTGTGAGAAGCTGCGACAGTCCGTCGAAGTCCGGCTTCAAAAGGTGTGCGGCGCGAAGTTTCTCGATCCGCTGTCGCCCGCCGCGGAGCAGACCGGCTTTTCACCGGAACGCGAACTGGCGATCTTCTACTGGCAGCAGTTGGCCGGGTTCCTCGATCCCGGCGCGAGTCGGCAGCATGACCTGGCCAATCCGACGCTCGCCTCCGCGCGGTTGTCACGGTTGAAAGAGAGTGTTCCCGAACCGCTCCGTCCCGTCATCGACGAACTGCAATTGGCGTGCGACGAACGCCGCCAACTGTTTTCTCAAACGAGGATTCAGGGCTGGCTGCACGGTTGGCTATGTCTGCATGTGCCCCTCTCAGTAACGCTGCTCATTCTGGGGATTCTGCACGTGGTCATGTCCGTCTACTATTGAAGCGAGTTCCGTGTCTGACAAACGACAACTGAAGACGATTGCCACCCGCTATGATCTCGATGTCAGCCGGCATCGCGACCCTTGGCGGATGCTGCGCTTGCGGCTGTCGGTCGTGTTTGCGGTTGGTTCGCTGGCCGCCTGTCTTCCCTGGCTGCTGGGCGACCACCGCGCGTTCCAGTCGCACTGTGTTTCCGATGCGCACCGGGTGTTCGAACAGAACTGCCAGAACTGCCACGATCGCAGCGGCGTCCCCCTGCTGCGGATGGTGACCTTCGACAACTCGATTCATTCGACGTCGGACACGAAGTGCCGGGTCTGCCACCGTGAGACCAGTGATGACCACCTGTCCCCGCCGATGCCCGGCGATCTGCTGCTGTCGAAACGGTCCGATGAGGCCGGGTCGAAGCGGCCCGATGCAACCGACGCCACCGGCGGGACTCGGGACGGACGGTATGAAACTCTGCTTCAGCAATTGCGGCCCCAGTTGTCCGAACTCGGTTGTGCCGGATGCCACCAGGAACATCGCGGACATTCGAAGCTGGCCGACGTGGCCGACGCGCATTGTTCGAAGTGTCACACGACGGCCCATCCGACGATTGCCGCGCGGCGGTTCGAATTGGACTTTGCCGATTTCGGTCATCATCCCGAATTCGCCCTCTGGCGCAGCCGCGGCAGTGCGAAAGCCGTCGCGGCGAACGAGTCGGTCGAACCGGGGTTGGTCCGATGGGAACAAGACGGGCCGGTGGACCAGACGGCGATCAAGTTCAGCCACCATCGGCACCTTGATCCGCGGTTGCCGATGCCCGGCGGAAAGACAACGTCGCTCCAGTGTGCCGACTGCCACCAATCGGACACGGGCGGCGCGTACTTCCGTCCGATGACCTTCGCGCAGGACTGTCAGCGGTGCCACAAGCTGGGCTTTCCATCCACCGGCGAGTTGCCGCATTCCAAGCCGGAGATCATTCGCGGGATCCTGCTGGAACGATTGGCGAACCACGCGGCGGCGAAGCAGCAGTTGCCGGCCGCGGTGGACGAGATCGGCGGGCCGACAAAGCCGCCCATCCGCCCGATCAAAACCGAGGGCGATCTTCCGCCGGGTCTGGCCGTGCTGGCGGGTGATCTCAAGCGGCTGGAGCAACAACTGTTTGCCACTTCGCAGGCCGGGACATCGGATCAACTTCCCCGAGTGGCCGGACTGCTGGAGGCGGCCTGCACGAAATGTCATTTCACAGAGCGCACGGACGGGGCGAGTGTTATATGGAAGGTGACCCCACCCCGACTGCCGACGCAATGGATGGGCCACAGCCGGTTCCGTCATGACCGACATGCTTCGGTCGATTGCCAGCTTTGTCATACCCGCAATGGAGACCGGTTTGAGACGGTCGCCCGTGACCGGTTCTATCCGGTCTTGAGCGACGAAATGAAAAAGTCGCCGTCGATCCATGCGAGCACTTCCGCTCAAGACGTGCTGATGCCGCGGATCGAGATCTGCCGCCAGTGTCACGGTCACGGCAACGCAGCGGGAGGACGCCGCGCTGTCGGTGCCAATTGTGTGGACTGTCACTCGTATCACCACACGCCGTTGACGACCGCGTCTCGTCCGGGAATCGGCGGGTTGCTCCAGTCGGATCGACGGGGAAGCCGCGCTGCGCAGCCGGCCGAACGCGCGGCGGAGACCGGCCCATGACGGCCTCGTTCCATTCATCCACGCTGCGAAGTGTTCGCGGAGATCCCGGTTCGACGCGGAGTCGTTGGATTCGCCTCGCGATCCTCGGCTGGATCGCCATCCCGGTCGTCCTCACCGTGCGCGTCTTCTGCGACAGCCAATCCGGCCGGGGCTTCGACCGGCCACGCGGACCGGGTGACACACCGCGCATGACGCGCCTGGTCGGACATCAACCCGCGCCGCAGAACGGCGTGCGAACGCAGTCGTGCTCCACCTCCAATTGCCACGGTTCCCTGGCGGCGGACATTCGGGAAGACGCGGTTCGGACCGACGAATACTTTGTCTGGCTGGATGATCCCCACGCGCGGGCCTATCGGACACTGTTTGGTGAACGGTCTCGGGCGATCTTTCAACGACTCGGGGTCACCGACGATCAGCTTCGGCCGTTGGCAGGCCGGGCCGAACGATTTCACGCGGTGTGGACCAATTGCCTGGCCTGCCATGAGACCAACAGCCACTTGTCGATGTTGTCTGCGAAGACATCGTTGTCGGCCGAGGTGGTGACTCATCCGGCCTTGTCGGCCGCCGAGGGGGTGAGTTGTGAATCGTGCCACGGCGACGCGCGGGACTGGCTGCACCGGCACTCCAGTTCCGACCGTGCCGATTGGAAGGCCCTCGGCCACGACGGCCAACGCGATCTCGGATACATCTCTGGAAGCAACGTTGCAGCGCACGCGAAACGATGCGCCACGTGCCATGTTGGGAGCACAGTCGGCGACGTGAATCATGACCTGATCGCGGCCGGGCATCCCGCACTCAGGTTCGAGTACGTCTGGTATCTGTCCCGCCTGCCCCAGCACTGGAAGCCCGGCCGCCGCGCCGCGATCGAACGGAACCTCGGCCAATCGGCCGGACAGGATCACGCGATGGGATCGGCCGATCCGACCCGAGACTGGCTCATCGGTCAATTGGTCACTGCGATCGCCGCCCTGGAACAACTCGAGCGCCGGGCTGGTGACGCCACGCCCCACGGGAGTTGGCCCGAATTCGCCGAATACAATTGCTCCGCCTGCCACCACGAATTGAACGGGAATTCTTGGAGACTCGAACGGGGCATTCCCGGACTGGCTGCGGTCGGTCCCGCGAGATCCCGTCTGGCGGTGCCGTGGGGGAATTGGAATCTGGAGTTGATTCCGATCATGGCGGATCAATTCGGCTCGCCGTCTTCGCAAGAGGTCTCCACAGCCTTCGGTCGCCTTCGTGACTCATTCCATGAACGTCCGGTTCCTGCAAACCCAGCGGTCATCAGCCGGTCCAAAGTTGCCAGGGAAAAGCTGGAGACGTGGCTGACCGAGGTCTCGAAGTTGTCCGACGGTGACGCCGCGCGAATGCTTCAACAACTCGGCCGAAGTCATCCGGAGCGGTTGATCGCCTCGTGGGACCAGACGGCCACCGTGCTGCTGGGCTTCGCTGCTTTGCACCGCAGCGCGCAGCACATTCCCGAACCACTTCAGACGGCAATGAACCGGGTGCGACTTCCCGAGGCTCCCCTCGTCATCGACAGCCCTCGTGATTTTCGTTCGGGTCGAGACCCGCAATCACTGACGTCTGACCAGTGGATCGAACTGCTGAAGCAACTCGCCGACCTCGCCCCGGAACAGTGATCAGATGATTGCTGGCGTAGGGTGCGTGGAGTCCTCGGAACGCACCAACTTTGGCGGTGTCCGTCCCTGGCGGTGCGTTCCGCAGTTTGGGGTCGGGTGTTCGGTTTTTCGAAATTGGCGGGAGGACAGTCTCAATTGCAATCCAAGTCCGC
>JAYTIB010000535.1:0-1558 GCA_043732205.1 Schlesneria sp.
GCGGCACGCGCCGTTCAACACGAAACCGATCATCTCGACGGCGTGCTGTTCATCGACCGCCTGACCGACAATTCGCGCCGCGAACTGTCGCCGGTCATCGCCGACTTCGAGACCCAGTTCCGCCGCTGGCAGTCGGAAGGACGGTATCCGTCCGATGACGCGATCCGTCAGGAATTGGCCCGTATGGAACCCAAGTGATCGAGTCCGTCGAGAGGTAATGCCGCCGTGACGATTCGGATCGCCTACTTTGGGACGGGCAACCTGGCCATCCCCACATTTCTGTCGATGCTCGATTCGCAGTATCAGATCGTCGGACTGGTCACGCAGCCCGACCGGCTGGGTCGCGGACATCATCAGCATCTGAATCCGCTCAAGGAGGCCGCCGTCGAACGGGGCATCGCGGTGCTGCAACCCGACTCCATCAAGACGCCGGAAGCACTGGCTTCACTGCGCGAATGGCGGGCCGATCTGTTCGTCGTCGCCGCCTACGGTCAAATACTCTCACCCGAAGTGCTGGGCGCTCCGCGTCTGGGAACGATCAACCTGCACGCCTCGCTGCTGCCGAAGTACCGCGGTGCCACTCCAATTCACGCGGCCATCCTGAACGGAGACACCGAGACCGGCGTGACGATCATCCAGATCGAACCGAAGATGGACGCGGGACCGATGCTGGGAGTCGTCCGCACGGCAATCCGACCCGATGAGACAACCGGCCAACTGGAAGAGCGGCTCGCCAACCTGGCGATCCCTGTCGTGTACCGTGTCATCGACGAGATCATCGCCGGCGTGTCCCGGCCGGTTCTGCAGGATGCCTCGCAGGTCACGCGGGTCCGCAAGCTGACCAAGGCCGACGGCCGGATCGACTGGACACGATCGGCCGTTGATGTCGAACGTCACATCCGCGGAATGCAGCCCTGGCCCGGACCGTTCAGCGAACTCCATCAACCGGGCCGCCCCGCGCAACGCCTGCAAATCATGGTAGCCCGTGTCGTCCCGATCGAATCCACGACATCCGGCCGCCCCGGTGATGTGCTCACAGTCGACCCCGGGGAGATCACCATCCGCTGCGGCGAGCAGGCCGTTCAGATCCTCCAGTTGCAACCCGACGGCAAACGCCCGATGTCCACCGCCGACTTCCTGCGCGGCCGAAAGCTGTCACCCGGCGACCGGTTCGAATGAATCGCCGATGAGTGGGCGAACAACTTTCATTTGCCCCGTAGCACGGACGCCTCGTCCGTGCGGAACCTCCGATACCGTGGGACGCACGGACGAGGCGTCCGTGCTACAGCAACCCGGCAAATCAAAGTTGTTCGACCACCAGCGCCTTGTCACGTCTAAGAATTGGGGTTGTCGTCGTGGCCACGTTCGCCAGAACGTGGGGGAGTAATCGAGCGACTTCCCCACGTTCTGGCGAACGTGGCTACGTGAACATCAAGCGGTGACAAAGCACGAGCATCATTCGATCGGAAAGATCGTCTGGCAGTCGCGGCAGCGGGCCCGTTTGCCGATGTTGGCTGCGGACAATCGATATTGCGTGCCGCATTGCGGGCAGGCCACG
>JAYTIB010000536.1:0-1557 GCA_043732205.1 Schlesneria sp.
GCGGGGTTCAGTCCGCCGACTTCGCTGAACGTCCACCGAGTCAATTCGCCGTTCTCCAACGACAACGAGTACGCGTCGGCGGGAGCATCCGGCCGAGCCAGCGTGAACCCGAGCCGCTTGCCATCCGGCGAGAACTCCAACCCCGCGACGATCCCAAGCGGCAGTTTCAGTTCGCGACGCGGTCCGGTGCCGCGCGGCAGCAGGTACAGGCGGCTCGCCCCGTCTTCATTGACAGTCAGCGCGACATCGCCCGATTCGGGCTCGACGGCGAGATCGCTGACGTCCCACGCCATGTCATCCGTCAGCGCGTCGTACTTGTTGGAAGCGAGGTCCAGTCGCATCAGACGTCGGAACTCGGCCCCCGCGTCCGTCGCGATCAGGACCGACTTTCCATCGGCGGCGAACACCATCGGACCGGCCCCCGCCTTCTCTTTCGTCGGCAATGGCAGCTCCGTCCGCTGGCCGCTCGCGACATCAAGCAGCGCCGGGTACGTCTCGTTGATGGACACATACCGCGAGATCAACAACGTCTTGCCGTCCTTCGACCAGTCGTGAACGTTCCACGTCTGCTTGTTGACCTGCATCAGCAGCGTCATCGAGCCGGGCTGACGCGGGTTCACCACGTACAGGTCCACATCGCGACCGTTGCGTTGGTTGCTGGCGACGACGATCTGTGAACCATCCTGTCGCACGGCACCCAGCTTGTTGCGCGACTTGCCGTCGGTCAGCAGCCGGGTCTGAAAGTTTCGCCGGTCGAGCAGATGGATCTGATCGTTCTCGTTCCCGCCGGCGTCCATCAACATCAGGATCGAACCGTCAGTCGCACGCGGCACGAACATCCCCGAGACCGGCTCGTCGAAAAACGTGATCTGCTCGCGCCGTCCCCCCGGCTCGTAAACCCGGTGCAATTGCAACGAGTTCCCGAAGCGGGTTCCGATCAGGATGCCGGTCCCGTCCGGCGCCCAACCCCGAAACGCCGCCCCGCGCACGCTCTGATACTGAGCCAACCTGGCGACCAGTTCGGCTGGCACGACGGGAACATCCCGCGCCTCAATCGCCGCCGGCCGCCGCGGATCGTCCGCCGACCGCGCGGCCGGTGCGAACGCCAGGCAAGCGAGGCTGAGTGTCAGTGCCACAGAACAACGAGCTGCCATGATGGTAGTCCCCAGTGAATGGTTTTCGTCGAAGAGAGGTAGCCGACTGCGCGAGCTTTGCGGAGGACTCGCTCGTACCAACGGCATCAGGATCGGTGCTTCAACAACTGTCTGAAGCCGAAGTGGACGAGCAGAACAATGGGGGCAGAACGATGAAGAGAAAATCGAATTCTGTTTCCTCATCATTCTGCCCCCATTGTTCTGCCAATCCTCTGGCGGACCTAACCGCACGTCGTCCATTCCGGCAACTCGCTTTCAAACGTCATCCGCTGCCGGGAGAGCGGATGCGTGAATGTGATGCGCTGCGCCAGCAGGCAGAGCGGCGTTGCATCCACTCCGTGTGTCTGCGTTTGACCAAGACGTCGGCCCGGCAGATACGCCTGGTCGCCGCAGATCGGCCAGC
>JAYTIB010000537.1:0-1555 GCA_043732205.1 Schlesneria sp.
TCGATTGGCGCGGTCAACGGTCCGGCGATGCTCACGTTGTCCGGTGACTCGGAACCGCTGCTGCTCATTGCGCAGTTGCTGGAAACCCGCGGCGTCTTCAATCGACCGGTTCGGGTTCAGGTGGCGTATCACAGTCATCACATGGAGCCGATCAAGGACGTCATGCTGTCGGCGCTGAGTCAGGTGCGGGGCGTCAAGACCACGACGCCGCTCTATTCCACCGTCACCGGCCACCGCGAAAACGGCCTGCATCTCGATCCGGACTACTGGTTCCAAAACGCGCGGCAGCCGGTGCTGTTCACGAACGCCCTGAGCGCCATGCTGTCGGACGGCTTCGACACCTTTGTGGAAATCGGGCCGCATCCCGTGCTCGTCAGCGGTGCCGAGGCTCTCTTCAAGTCGCTCGACACCGAGGCCGTGATCGCACCGTCGATGACCCGGCGGGAACCGGAAGTCACGGTGTTCCTGCAAAGCCTGGCCCGGCTGGCGGCACGCGGGCTCGAGCCGAGCACCGCGTTGATGTTCGGCTCCGATCGTCGCTATGTCCGGTTGCCGAAGTACCCGTGGCAGCACACCCGGCATTGGTTCGAACCGCCCGCGTCTGCCGAAATGCGCCGCGGACGCTTCGAGCACCCCTTCCTGAAACGCCAAACGCTACTGGTTTCCGAAGAGGGACTGGCGGTCTGGGAGGCCACGCTGGACGTGCAAAAGTTTCCGTACCTCCACGATCACCAGGTCGACGGTGAGATCGTCTTCCCGGCGACCGGACACTTGGAACTGGCGTGGGCCGTGGCAAGTGAGCAATTTCGTAACGAGTCGTTCTTCCTGGAGAACCTGCATTTCGATTTGCCCCTGATCCTTCCCGACAACATCCGTCACCCGCTGGACGTCCGCTTGGAGATCGTTTCGGGGGAAGGTGACTACCGCATCTGCAGCCGCCCGGCCGATGCGACCGCCGAGTCGCCGTGGTCGAAGCATTCTTCGGGGCGCATCAACACTGTGCATGACCGCTTTGAGAAATCGACAGTATTTCTCGACGAGCTGCGACCGCGGTTTCTCGAAGAGGACGTCGTGTCCGTCGAGACGTTTTACGAGACGATCCGCGCGTCGGGTCTGGACTACGGCGAGCGATTCCGCTGCATCCAACAGCTTTGGCATCGCCCACACGAAGTGCTGGCTCAACTCGAACTGCCGGCTGAACTGGTTCATGAGTCCGAGCGGAACATCATTCATCCGGCGCTGCTCGATGCCTGCCTGCATATCGTGTTCGCCGACGTGCATCGCTCTGGCGACCCGCAGCGCGTCTATCTGCCCTATCGCATCGACCGCGTTCGGATTGATCGACGGCCCACCGGAAGCGTTTGGGCTCACGCGTGGGTCACGCTCAGTGACGAGCAGTTCCTGATTTTGGACACGTTGATTTTCGATGACGCGGGCGAACTCGTGGCCGAGATGCGCGGTCTGACCTGTAAGCGACTCTCCGGGGCCGGCTCGCATGCGTCGGACAGCTTGTATGAAGGCTGTTACGAGTACCGCTGGATGCCCGCCGCGCGCG
>JAYTIB010000538.1:0-4319 GCA_043732205.1 Schlesneria sp.
CGATGCCGATGACGCCGTGCGGGCCGCGGAAGAACTCGGCTGGCCTGTCGTCGTCAAGCCGTTGGATGCGGACTATGGCAACGGCGTGACATTGAACGTCATCGATCAGCAGGGTGTCCGCGACGGCTATGACGTCGCCCGACAAGAGAGTGAGTCGGTGCTCGTCGAACGGAGCCTGAGCGGAGCGCTGTACCGGTTCCTGATCGTCGATGATCGCGTCGTCTCCGCCGTTCGCCGCGACCCGCCCGGAGTCATCGGTGATGGTCGGCGAACAATCCGCGAACTGGTCGAGGCCGAAAATCAGTCCCCGCGCCGCGGCCCCGATGAACGCTGGCCGATGCACCGAATGAGTCTGGACCGCGAGGAGTTCGCGATTCTTTCCGGACAGGGTTTGGGACCGGATTCGGTTCCGCCAGCGGGACAGCGCGTCGATCTCCGTCGCGAGTCGTACATCATGGCGGGAGGCGAAACGCGCGAAGTGCTTGATCGCGTCCACCCCCACACGCTGGATGTGGTGCGCGACGCCGTGCGGGTGGTCGGGCTGGACATCGCCGGTGTGGATTTGATCGCGCGCGACATCACCCGGCCGCTCGATGAACACGGGGGCGGACTGCTGGAGCTCAACGCGCAGCCGGCGATCTGTCTGCATCTGGCCCCGTTCTGCGACAACCCGCAACCGGTCGGCGAAGCGATCGTCGCGTCACTGTTTCCCACTGGAGCGACGGGACGCATTCCACTGGCTTTGTTGGTGGGTGATTACTCAGACCCAGCCGAACTGCGTCCGCTGACACGCGCGTTGGGTGTTCACGGTCAGACAGTCGCCGTCTCGACCCCGAATGTCACTCAGGTTCTCGGCCGGCAGTTGTCTCCTGTCACCGCGCGGCCCGCCGACCGGTTGGATGCAATGTACCGGCATCCTCGGACGGCGGCGGCTTGTCTGGCCACCACGGCCGCCTCGATTGTGGCGCATGGATTGGGAACGGATCACTGCCGACTGCTGGTGCTCGCGGACTCGGGTCGCACGAATTTCGGCGGGCAGCATTCAACCGCCGACCTGGCCCGTCTGCTGCCGCAGTTGCTCGCCATGACCGGGGCCTGTCTCATCAACCTCGACGACCCGGTCTGGCAAACGCTGATCGAACCGTGTGAGCCGTCGTTCGTCCTGGCCGCATCCGACATCAGTCACCCCGTGCTGCAACGGCACCTGCAAGGCGGGGGCAGGATCGCCCTGCGCGATGGAGCGGACGTCGTGCTTCGAACACGCGCCGGCGAACTCGCCCGCACTCGATCGCCAACCGCCGCCACGGGGGGAAACCATCGCTGGCTGATCGTCGCAGCGGCGCTGCTGATCGAGCGCACACGATCGCGCCGAAATCACGTCGCGTTGGCGCGGCCAGGACACCACTCCATTCCATCGAGCCACGTTTCCAACAAGACGGCCAAGCCGCAACCGGGAGGGTACGTTTAGAAATCTTCACCGGAAGCAAGACCTGTCCAACAACCGCGTCGTGAAGTCCGCGTAGTTTGCTGAGCAACTCCTTTGGACTGCGGCGGCTTGACGCCGCTTTGGCATTTTGGGCGCAGCCCTTTCGCTTCGCGTCAGTTCAGATACGACCACCAGAGTTGCGGAAACAAAAAACAAAAATGCCAAAGCGGCGTCAAGCCGCCGCACTCCAAAGGAAGCCGCCTCCAATCCAATCGGGGGCCAGTCATTGCGTTTCCTTATTCCACGAACGCCCCGGCCCCCCCTTGTCCCGACGAACGCATCCGGGCTACAACCCTGACGTCGCGACAGCCATTGATCGCCGATCCCAATCCAGCGCGGTTCTGGTCCGACGGGGGGAATGTGATGAGCAGCGAGATTCTGCTGGTGGAACAACTCGATGACGCGACATCGCTCCTGACACTGAATCGGCCGGAGCGCCGGAACGCCCTGACCATCGCACTGATGGAGGCGGTCTGCGGCGCATTGGACAAACTGGCGGCGCAGCCGAATCAGCGGGTCGTGATCCTGCGGGGTGCCGGTCCGGCGTTTTGTTCGGGGTTGGATCTGCACGAGACGTCCCAGGTCGACGTCGCTGAGCACAGCGCAAACTGGGTCGCGCACCTGTTCGAGACCATCACCCGCAGTCACCTGATCACGATCGCCGCCGCACACGGAGCCGCCTATGCCGGCGGGGCGGGCCTGCTCGCCAGTTGTGATTTCGCGGTCGCGGCCGACGATTTGAAACTCGCGTTTCCCGAAGTTCGCCGCGGGTTGCTCCCCGCGCTGGTCGCGGTGTTGTTGCGCGACCGCGTGCGCGAAGGGGACGCGCGCGAGTTGTTTCTCACTGCGGAACCGGTGAGCGCCGCGCGGGCTCAAGCGATGGGACTGATCCATCGGGTCGTGGCCCCCGACCAAGTCTTGGACGCCGCGCGATCACTCGCCGCGACCGTCTTGAAGGGAGCCCCCGATGCGGTCCGTCACACCAAGCGCCTGCTGCGCGAACTGCGGGCCACCGATCTCTCCCAACAACTGGCCCACGCCTTGAAGTCCCACAAACAGGCCCGGGCCGGTCACGAAGCGACCGAGGGTCTGGCCGCCTTCCTGGAACATCGCGAACCGGTCTGGGATGCGAATCCGACATGACGATGATGTAGGACGGATTTCCAATCCGTCCGGAAGCGAAGGACGGATTGGTTGACGGACGGATTGGAAATCCGTCCTACAGGTCGATCATTTCCCGCCGACTCCGCGAGGCAACTCACGCGATGGAATCATTGATACGGAAACCTGGAACCCGTCGTGAAAGGAGCCGATCGGCTCATGAACGTTTCTGAACCACGAGGCGACAACACTCGGCGCGAATTTCTGGCGACGGCGGCCGGCGGTTTCGGGGCTGTCGCGCTGGCTGATCTGCTTGGCCGGACGCGCGCGCTGGCCGAAGTGCCACGTCCCGAATTCAATGGCGGTCTGCATCATCCCGCCAAAGTGCGGCGCGTCATTCAATTGTTCATGAACGGCGGCGCGAGTCAGATGGACCTGTTCGACCACAAGCCCGAACTGTACCGCCGGGCGGGTGAGAAGTTTGATCCCGGCACGAATGAACGGGTCGAAGCGGCCACGAGCGCCCCCGGCAATGTCCTCAAGCCGCCGTTCGAAATGCATCAGCACGGAGAGTGTGGCCGCTGGATCAGCGATCAACTGCCGCATCTGGCGAAGCATGTCGACGGCATGGCGTTCTTCATGGCGATGAAGTCCAAGACGAACGTGCATGGGCCCGGCAGTTATCTGATGAACACCGGTTTCCTGCTCCCCGGCTTTCCCTGCTTCGGCGCGTGGGTCAGCTACGGTCTGGGGAGCCTAACCGACAACCTGCCGACGTTTGTCGTGCTCCCCGACGCGCGCGGCCTGCCGTACAACCAGAAGGGAAACTTCACGGCGGGCTTCCTGCCGGTGACGCACCAGGGGACGATCATCAACACGACGCTCCCCGAACCGATCGCCGATCTGAAGGCCCCCGCTTCGGCGAAGTTCATCACCCCCGCAGCCGACCGCGACGGACTGGCGCTGCTGCAACAACTCAACCGGACGCATCTCGCCGCGAACGATCACGACAGCCGGTTGGAGGCCCGCATCCGGTCGTACGAGCTGGCGGCGAAGATGCAGTTGAGCGCCCCCGAAGCGTTCGATCTCAGCCGGGAATCGGCGGCGACTCACAAGCAATACGGCCTGGATGAAAAGCCGACCGAGGACTTCGGCAAGCGCTGTCTGCTGGCCCGGCGGCTGATCGAACGGGGCGTGCGGTTCGTCCAAGTCTGGAGCGGAGCGGGCGGTCCGTCCAACAATTGGGACAACCACAACAGCATCCTGAAAGAGCTGCCGCCGATGTGCCTGTCGACCGACAAGCCGATCGCGGGCCTGCTGAGCGACCTCCAACAGCGCGGCCTGTTGGAGGACACGCTCGTGCTGTGGAACACGGAGTTCGGACGGATGCCGTTCTCGCAGGGGAGCGAGGGACGCGACCACAACGGCGGCACGTTTGTCGGCTGGATGGCGGGTGCCGGCGTCAAGGGGGGGACGTCGTACGGTGAGAGCGACCCGTGGTCGTGGCGGGCCGTGACCGACGTCACCACCAACTACGACTTCCACGCCACCGTGCTGCACCTGCTCGGCATCGACCACGAGAAGCTGACGTTCCGCCACAACGGCATCGACCGCCGGCTGACCGACGTACACGGACGGGTCATCAAGGAGGTGTTGGCGTAAGCGTGGCACTCGCACACGACCGCTTTCTTCAATAAATAGGGTTCATCCGGTTGAAGCGTACAAAGGCTGG
>JAYTIB010000539.1:0-4318 GCA_043732205.1 Schlesneria sp.
CATCCCCTGTCGGTCGCGGTCTTCGATGAGGGTGTCAAGGAATTGGAGACGGAACTGCGACTCAACCTGGGCAAGGACGTCTACCCGGCGTTTGGAAATGCGTGGACGGCATTCAGCGCGCCGTCCGAGGGAGGACTGGCGGGAAGCGGCCTGATCGTGGCTGTCGAAGTGCGTGATCGCGCCAAAGCCGGGGTGATCTTCGACCGGCTCATGCAATTGTTGGAGCAATCCATGCTCAGCGAAGACACCTCCGATGTCGGGGTGACGACCGAGTTGAAGCGTCAGGAGTTTCTGGGTCACTCGATCAGCTACGTCAGCACATCGGGCTTTGCCTTCGACGCCATGCCCGCCACGATTCCGTCGTTCTGTTTGACGAAGAGCCACCTGTTGTTTGCGGTACATCCCCAGGCGCTCAAGGCCCACCTGCGGTCTGTCAACACGCCGCGTCCCGGCTTCGAGACCGTCGCGCGGACAAAGCTTGCCCTGACAAAGGACGAGCTGTTGTTGGCGGGCTATTTCGACGGAGCCGGGGCCGTCCAGAAGTTGAGCGCTCTCGTTCCCTATCTCGGCCAAATGTTGACGTTAACCGCCGCGGGCCACGGATGGGAATTCGATCCGTTCGTGATCCCGTCGTCTGCGGCGCTCGTGCCGTATGCGGGGGACGTCGCCCTCTCGATCGCGCGACAAAAGGACGGGGTGATGGTGGAGTCGAAGAATCCCCACATCGGCATGGCGCTGATCGCCGTGCTGGGCTGTGCCCGATCTTGGATGCGACCCGACTATGAGATGCTGCCGGAAGCGAAACACGAACGCCGACTGCCCGTGGAAAACGGCGGGCTCGGGGCCGCCGAGGGGCAGGTTGTTCCCGCCAAGGCCGAACGTCCCGCGGCCCGTGATCCGAAGGACAAGGAAACGAAGGAACAGCCGGCGGGAGTTGTCGCCAGACGACTCACCCCGTTGTTTCTGAAGGCGCTCGTGCCCGACGGCATTCAACCGCTGATTCCCGACGACGTCTTTCGCAAACTCGCCGAACCGCCGTCCCCCGAGGTCTTGAAGCAGCGCGAAGAGCGTCGAAAGCAACTCGAAGAACGCCGTCGCGAACGACTCGACCGTCGACGGGTTTCCCCGCAACCCCAGAGTCCAACCCCGATTGATTGACCGCGATGGTGCAGTGTGATTGACTGCGATGTCGCAGTGGGAATCCATTCACGTCGCACTGTCGCCGCCCATTTGGCGAGCGGCAGGAATAGGCATACAAGCACGCAGCGCAAGCAAGTGAGTATTCAAGCACACTCGCTTGCGCATCGTGCTTGTATGGGGGCAAACCTTCATCCGCCGCTCGCCTTACTACTTCGGAGTCGAGAACAACTCGTTCCTCCGATTTCACCCGGATGTGAGATGCACACCCAATCATCCGGGTTAGAACGGCTGGCTCGGCAGGCCGTCCAGCCACGCCTTGCGGATTGGAATCAGCTTTTGCAGCACGTCGACCAGGACTTCGGCCGGGGATCGCATGGCGTCGATCTGCGAAATCGTGTTCGCCGGATAGGCGTTGATGACGGGCTCTGATTCCTTGAGGTAGACCTCGAAGCGCGACCGGATCACTTCCTCGTTGGCGTCGTCGGCGCGGTTCTCGCGGATCGCCCGCCGCTTGATCCGGTCGATCATCTTGTCCATGTCCGCACAGACCAGATAGATGATGTGCAGGACGTTGATCGTGTCCCTGAGCATTTCGACCTGATGCGGGTTCCGCGGAATCCCGTCCAGCACCAGCAGTTCATCCGGCGGGCGATAGCGGGAGATCGCGATGTGGCCCAGCAGCGATTTCTTCCAGATCTTCACCGTCAATTCATCGGGAACCAGTTGGCCGCGCGAACTGTATTCGTAGATCTCGCGCCCCTCGGGAGAATTGATGTTCAGCGACCGAAACACGTCTCCGCACGACAGGTGATAGAAGCCGGGAACCTGGCCCAGAATCAATCCCTGAGTTCCCTTGCCGACACCCGGTGCGCCGAACAGCAGAATCGTGGGAAAGCGTTCATCGAACATGACCCTGTCTCCAACATCCAAGTCGTGGTGCCGTATTTGTGCGGAGCCCGCGGACCGTTGATTTCCACAGGCGTGCCGCCGAAAGCGCGTCGAATCCTATCGGGTCCGTCAGGTTGAGGAAAGCGACCGCCTGTGACGACCGGCAACACGACGTGAGTACTGTAGTCCCGTCGCTCCGCCGACGGGACCGGTTCAGTCGGGACCGGTTCAGTCGGGACCGCCGCAAAGAGGACGTTCCCACAAGTGTCGACGCTGGCAGCACGTCCCGTCGGCGGAGCGACGGGACAACAGTCGATTCGCCACATGTGTCACCCGTGCCGGCGAGCGTTGCGGATTCCCGCGCGGGCTGCGATACATTGTCATCGACAACACCCGGTCAATCGGGCCGACTTTCGTAGGAGCCCTGTCATGCGTGTCTCGTTCCTTTTCGCACTGATGTCCCTCATCGGCAGCGCTGTCTTGGCTGCGGATCAGAAGGAGAAGTCCATGGACCAAGCCTTCCGGCGGCTGGCCGATTCGTACATCAATGAATCCCCGTCACTCGCTCCCAGCAGCGCCACCACGTTGGGCGATCACCGCTTTGATCGGCAACTGGAACAAGTAACGCCCGCGGCACGGCAACGGCAGCGGGACTTTTGCAACCGCCACCTGGCTCAGTTGAAGCAGATCGACCGCAGCCAATTGTCGCGGGACAACCAAGTCGACTACCAATTGTTGGAGCACAGCCTGAAGGGAGACCTGTGGTCGCTCGACACACTTCAGGAATGGGCCTGGAATCCGATCGTCTACACGCAACTGACCGGCGGCGCGATCTATGGCTTGATGGCGCGCGAGTTCGCTCCGGTGCAAGAACGCCTTGCCAGCGTGACCGCGCGGCTGGAGCAATATCCGCAGCTCTTCTCGCAGATCCGCGAAACGCTCGATCCCTCCCGAGTCCCGCCGGTGCATGCCGAAACCGCGATCAAGCAGAACCGCGGCGTGTTGAGCATCATCGACAACATGGTCCGCCCGCACCTGGAGAAGCTGTCCGAAGCCGATCGCTCAATGCTGTTGAAGGCGATCACGGTCACGACCGACGAAGTTGAGCGGCATCAGAAATGGCTCGAAGCAGAGCTGCTGCTGAAGGCGCGCGGCGACGCTCGATTGGGGGCCAAGCGGTTCGACGACAAGCTCGCCTTCACACTCGCCACCGGCCTGACGCGAACCGAGATCCGCGAGCGGGCCGAGTTCGAACTGCGTCGTGTTCGCGCCGAGATGTACGCGATCGCCCGCACCCTGCAACCGGACGCGAACCTTCCCGAAACTCCGACGCCCGATCAGCAGCAGCAGGTGATCGCCGCCGCGCTGGAGAAGGCGAACGCCGATATTCCCCCGCGCGACGGAGTGCTCGATGCCGCCCGGAATTCCATGAAGATCGCCACCGAGTTCGTCCGCAGCCGCGATCTGGTCACGATCCCGCCCGATCCGCTCGACATCATCGTCATGCCCGAATTCCAACGCGGTGTCTCGGTCGCCTATTGCGATTCCCCCGGACCGCTGGAGGTTGGTCAGAAGACTTTCTACGCCGTGGCACCGCTCCCCACCGATTGGACCGACGCGCAATGCACGTCGTTCCTGCGCGAGTACAACCGGCGCTCGATCCACAACTTGACAGTTCACGAAGCGATGCCCGGCCACTTCCTGCAACTGGCGTTTGCCAACCGCAGCCCGAACCGCCTGCGGGCGCTGCTCTCATCGGGCGTCTTCATCGAAGGCTGGGCCGTCTACACCGAACAGATGATGTCCGAGGAGGGGTTTCTCGACCGTGATCCGCTGATGCGACTGGTCACTCTCAAGTGGTATCTGCGGGTCATCTCCAACTCGATCCTGGATCAGGCCGTCCACGTGGACGGCATCCTCCGCGAAGACGCCATGCGTCTGATGATGCACGACACGTTTCAGGAAGAGCGCGAAGCGGCCGGCAAATGGACCCGCGCCCAGGTCACGTCCACGCAACTGTCGACCTACTTCGTCGGCTACCAGGAACACCGCGACCTGCGCAACGCCGCCCAGACCGCATGGGGCGACACGTTCTCGTTGAAACGCTACCACGACGGCACGATCTCGTTCGGTTCACCACCCGTCCGATTTGTGAAAGCGCTGCTGCTGAACCAGCCGATTCCGGATCAGTAAGGACCGTTCGAGAATCAACTGTCGCATTGTCGCTGATCGCTCCGCGATCAGAACGTTGGATCGCGGAGCGATCCACGACAATAATTTCTCGAACGGT
>JAYTIB010000540.1:0-4313 GCA_043732205.1 Schlesneria sp.
TGGCGTACGCCGAAGGGAAGGTGTTTGTCTCGGGCTTGGCCGCGGGGGCTTCACCGTCGAGCGTGCATCAGATCCCGTTCCCGTTTTCGGACGGCGTGAACGGCGCAAGTGTCGAGATCTATCACGCGGCCCACGGCCGCAGTGAAGACAGCGCCGTGATCCGCACGTTCGTTCCGCTCAACATCAACGGTGAACCAAGCCTGCTGGCGGGATTCACCTGCACCCCGCTCGTTCGGTTCCCGATCGACAGTCTGAAGCCCGGCGCGAAGTCCAAGGGGACGACTGTGGCCGAGTTGGGGAACCGCAACAAGCCGCTGGACATCATCAGCTATCAGAAGGACGGCAAAACCTTCCTGCTGATGGCGAACTCGGTGCGCGGTGTGATGAAGATCAGCACCGAGAACATCGCCAAGAACGAGGGCCTGTCGACCCCGGTCACCGGCGGCGGCACGGCGGGTCAGCCGTTCGAGACGATCAAAGAACTGGACGGCGTGATCCAACTCGACCGCCTGAACGACACGCATGCGGTCATCCTGGTCCAGTCGTCAGCGACATCGCAGGATCTGCGCACGATCGCGCTTCCTTAAACTTCGCGGCGACCGATAACCAAAACGAAAGAACCGGGGCCGACACTCGATGTCGGCCCCGGTTCTGTTTGAGCTATCTACCGTAGTCCCGTCGCTCCGCCGACGGGACGTGCGTTGATGAGCGGCCGGAATCCATGTTCGTTATCACTACTGCGGTCCCGTCGGCGGAGCGACGGGACTACGGTAGTCGTCAGTCACGACAACGCGCGAGCCACGGCGGCCTTTGTCTTTTCCAAGCCGGTCTTTGCGACTTCGAAGGCATCCTGCTTCCAGTAGTCGCGGTTGAACAACTCCAGCGAGAACACTCCGCGATACCCGGCATCGCGCAGCGTGCGGAAGATCTTGTCCAGCGGGGCGACGCCGTCGCCCGGATAGACGCGATGCGCGTCGCTGATCGTCGCGCGGGGCGGTTCGGCGGGATAGTCGTTGACGTGGAAGTTGTGCATCCGGCCACCGGCGAACATCGCCAGGCCCTCAAAGTCCGACCCGCCCTTGTAAATGTGATAGATGTCCAGCAGGAAACACGCCTGTGGGTGCGCGGCCTCAATGCCGACAAACGCGACTTCACCCAGTCGCGACAGCGTCTTGGAGAATCCCCACAGTTCCAGTTGCGGCAGGATTCCCTCGGCGCGGCCGAGTTCGCACAGCGCGTGATACCGCTCCGCCAGCTTGAACGGGTCGAGCCCGGTCTTGTCGGTCACGCCGACCGGTGGAGCGGCCAACCGTTCTCCGCCAATCGCGTGGACCAGTCCCATGCAGCGTTTGGCTTCTTCCAGCCCCTTCTTGCGCTCGTCATCGTTCTCGTGCAGAAACGCCGCGAAGCCGATCGCGCTCTCGACCGTCAGTCCCGCATCGGCAATCCGCTTGCGCAGATCCTTGAGCGATCCGCCCTCCTTGGTGAAGCGGTCGAGTTCCCCGATCCACGGCTCGATGCCGGTGTATCCCGCCTTGGAGGCGACTTCGACTCCGGCCAGGATGTCGACCTTTTTCCCCTGGTACTGGCACTCGCGAATGGTGCTCGTGTTGAGGCAGAATCGAAACGGGCCGGCGACCGGCACCGCGGGCTTGGCTTCCTGAGCGCGGGCGGCCCCCGACAGCGCGAGTGTGGCGGTCGATGCCGCAAGGAAGCCACGGCGAGAAAGATCAGATGACATGGCGCAAAACCTTCAAAGTGTCAGTGGTCGGCAACGCGACACAGGATACGCCGAGTGATGGCGATCGACAAAGGCACCGCGTTTGGCAGGGATGGACAACGTTGATCATCCAATGGCCGCCAGCCCGCGGGCCAAATCGTTCTGCAGATCGATGGGATCTTCCAGTCCGATCGACAGCCGCACCAGGCCGTCGCCGATGCCGTATTCGGTCCGTTCGGCGGCGGTCATGAACTTGTGCGATGTTCCGGCCGGGTACGACACGGTCGTGCGCGCGTCGGCCAGTGTGGGGGAGAATGGAATCACATGCGCCAGCGCGCGAAACAGCGAATCGACCGCGGTGCGGCCACCGGCCAGTTCGAACGATAACATCCCTCCGCAGCCGCGCGGCAGCAGCCGCTGCGCCAGGGCGTGATCCGGATGGTCTTCGAGGCCGGGATAGAAGACGCGCGTGACCTGCGACTGCGACTTCAGGAACCGCGCGACCTGCAGCGCCGTCTGGCAGACCCGCTCCATGCGCAGCGGCAGTGTCCGCAGACCGCGTGATGCCAGCCAGCTTTCGAACGGGTTCGCGTTCACGCCGTACAGGCTCGACATCGCCCGGATCTTGCGGATCAGTCCGTGGGGACCGACCACGACGCCGGCCATCACGTCGCCGTGACCGTTGAGATATTTGGAAACGCTGTGCCACACCAATGTCGCGCCGTGCGCGATCGGACGGATCAGGCACGGCGTTCCGAACGTGCTGTCGACCAACAGCGGCACGCCACCCAGCGCGGCGACGATGCCCGGCAGATCGGCCACTTCGAGCAGCGGATTGGAAATGGACTCAACAATGCACAGCTTGGTCTGGGGCGTGACGGCCTGACCGAGCGACGCGACATCGGCCACGTCGAAGTAGTTCACCTTCAACCCGAACGAGGCGACCATGTGATTGAGAAGCTGACCGGTTCGGCCATAGAGCACGCGCGCGGCGAGCACATGATCGCCCGACTGCACCATCGCCATCAGGACGGCGGTCAGCGCTCCCATCCCCGATGCCGTGACAACGCCCGCTTCCGCACCTTCGAGCCGGGCCACGTCGCTGGCGAACGCTTCGTGATTCGGGTTTCCGTCGCGCGTGTAGATGTAGCCCTTTTCGCGCCCGCTGGTGACGGCATCCAACTGTTCGAGCGACCCGATGTCGAACGCGGTCGTCATGAACACCGGCGGCGAACTGGTCGGAGTCGTAAACGTTTCAGTCCAGCCCCCGCGCGCGGCCAGCGTGGCTTCAGACAGGTTCGATTCCGGCGGATTGTGTGTGGTCATGGTGTTGAAGCCCGAAGTAAACGTCTGTCACAATTGAGTTGGCCTCGTGGCCGGGGAACCGACTTTGCCGAATGCCGGCCAGTTTCGCAACACAGGCTTCCCCGCGCGGCAGGGCCATCGCCTTGTTGAAGCTGGGAAGTCGGGTGCCACGGTCACGGAGCTTCGACGTGGCCGTGAAATAGGGAAACAGCCTTCACCTCCTCGCACGGCCACGTCGAAGCTCCGTGACCGTGGCACCCCAAATTGAAAAGGGCGATGGCCCTGCCCCGCGCGGCAACGGATCGCCGAGTGGTGGACTGCGTCAAAAACCGTTACTTTTCCCCGCCGCAACCTGAACGAATGCTCTTCGTTTAACCGCGTGGGCAACGCCCCGCGCGATGACACGCTACCCGCGCTCGACGCGCGGGGCGTTGCCCACGCGGTTAAACGACCGATTCACCCACCGCCCCTGCGGAATCCATCGATCCCGAAATGAACAACACCCGCGACTCTCTCACCGCGTCCGCAGACGAGTCGTCGCCGACCAGCCTGGCCGGGCGGCAGTTTCGCGGGGCCGTCGACATCGTGCGGCCGTTCCTGGCGCTGTTCTTCGTCACGCTGCTCTTCTGTGGGGCGGACCAACTGAAGAACGGCGAGAAAGCGTCGTTCGCCACACCGCGGAGCCTGCGAACCGTCGCCGCCCAGACGGCGACGGTCGCGGTGGCGGCCTTGGGCATGACCATGATCGTCATCGCCGGTGGAATCGACCTCTCCGCCGGCATGTCGATCGCCCTGTGCGCCACGGTGATGGCCTGGTCCCTGAAGGAGGATGTCGCCACGCGACTGTTTGGAATGCCGCCGCTGAGCGCCGTCATGAAACCGCTCACCACGGCCCGGACCGAACTGGAGTCGGTCACCAAGAAGCTCGACAACGTCTCCGACATGCCGGAGACAGACATCCGGAAGCTGGAGGAACAGCGTGACAAGCTGACATCCGACATCCGCGCATTGAGAAAGCCGTACGTCCCCGCGGCCATCTGGACCTCGGTCGTTGTGGTCCTGATCACGATCGCCTGCGGGGCACTCTTCGGGTTTGTGAATGGCGTACTGGTCAGCTACCTGCGTCTGGTTCCCTTCATCGTCACGCTGGGGACCATGCAACTGTATCTGGGACTGGCGAAAACGATCGCGTCCGAAACCACCGTTCGTCCCGACACCGGCAGCCAGGTTCCGTACTGGTTCGGCGATCTGCTGAGTGTCCGGCCGCAGGCGTTGTGGCTCGGCGTCC
>JAYTIB010000541.1:0-11061 GCA_043732205.1 Schlesneria sp.
AAGCCGATCAAGGGGAGCAAAGTCTGCATCCTGGGCGCCGCCTACAAGAAGGACGTGGACGACCCGCGCGAAAGCCCGTCGTTCGAACTGATGAAGCTGCTGATGAAGCGGGGCGCGGTGCTCAGCTACAACGACCCGCACGTGCCATCGCTCCCCAAGATGCGCCACTACCCGGACCTGCCCGCGATGGACAGCCAGGAACTGACACCGGCCTTCCTCGCCTCACAAGACTGCGTGCTCGTGTCAACCGACCACTCGGCCTACGACTTCAACGACATCGTCAAACACTCGCGCCTGGTCCTCGACACCCGCAACGCGACCAAGAACGTCGTGTCGGGCCGCGAGAAGATCAAGAAGGCGTAGTGAGTAGTCGCGCCACGGTGTTGGGGTTGCCGTCGTAGCCACGTTCGCCAGAACGTGGGCGGAGTCGAGCGACTTCCCCGCGTTCTGGTGAACGTGGCCATCCCACAATCAAGTGGTGACAAACCAGTAGCCGCCTGTTGAGCAAGAACGTGGAGCACGTCTCCAACGTGTTCCCGCCCGACCCGATAAGGCACGCTGAAAGCGTACCCCACGTCTTTCAACAATCCGGAAGCCCCGTAGCGCACGCGCCGCGGGCGCGACTCCCGGCTGCTGCGCGCATTCACCATCCAAGTCGACCGCGTGGCGTCAGCACCCGGATCGGTTCGCGATGACTCTAACCGGCAACGCGATGTTTGTCCGGATGGAGACGCGCTCTCAATTCTCGGTGTGTTGAACTGGGGTCGGGCGTTCAAATTTCAAAAATGGCCGATCAAACGACGACCACACTTTACACCGCCTCCACGGCCATTTTTGAAATTTGAACGCCCGACCCCAATCCCTGCGCCCGCCAGGCAAACTTCTCATGACACTGCTTCGGCCCCTCGCCCTCCACCACCACCGACAACCGCAATACCACAACCCCCGCATCGGCGAGGTAGAGCACCTGATGAGTCTCCATCGGCGGCGAATCGCTCGCAAAAACCGTGACGGCCGCCAGCAGCAGAACGAATGACGAGATAACTTTCATGGCAACCGCCTTGTCCCCTCGCCCCGGCCTTGCGGGGAGAGGGTTAGGGTGAGGGGTTCTTCTGCAAATTGTGGCTGGGGTCAGGAGTCTTCGACTGCCCCCAGTCTGCGGACGATGGCAGCAATTACTGGGGGCTCGAAGACTCGACCCCAGCCACCCCGCCCCGGCCTTGCGGAGGGAGGGTTAGGGTGAGGGGTCTTTCAACAAAGACAGCATATCGCCAAACACTTGATACGCGGTCTCTCCGGACACAATCCAAACGGAATGGAATCGTTCGACATCCGCCACAATTTGTGCGCACTCTGCAAACATCTCTGGCGCAGCGAGGTGGTATTGATCGAGAATAACCAAGATCAATGGGCTATTGGTCGAGAACAGTTTCTCGTTACAGGCCTTTTCTGTTACGCATCTTTGGAGGGCTTCTGAGAATTGCTGCTTCACATCGGAATTCCATCCTCCATAGCCACCTGAATACTTTAAGCTCACACGGAGTGGACTAGATGACTCGATACACTGAAACTGCCAATGCTGTCCCGCTTGCGATTGCCGTTCGAGAATCTCCGAACAGTGCCCGTGGTTATTGGTCTGAATGATTTCAGTGGCTTCGCGGATGATTTCCGACTCTGAGTTTTTCAACGAATTGAAAGGTGGCCGAATCGTGAGTACGTACCACCCAGTCAGGTTATCACCGGCAGATTTCAGAATCTTCTGGGTGATTCGCTCAACCGTCGCCTTTACCCACAGAGTCCGAATTCTGCGATGTCCATTGTTGTCGTACTCGTGGAACAACTGTGTAACTTCGATATGGAATTTGGTTCCTTTCCATATCAACACATAGTCGGGTGGGTCTTGCCCAACGCTCCATTTCGGATCCTCAGCCGGATCAACTTGCCGAAGGTGACGATCCATTACACCCTTGCAGAACTCTTCTTCGTCACGCATCTGACCTTCTCGTTTCATACAAATCCACCACCTAAGAATCAGCGGACAGAACCTCTGGCACGTCAATGGTGATTTCAATCACGACGGCAAACACCGGACTTTCAGAATCGTCTACAGGCGATATTGTCGCAATCACCGCGATGGCGATTCGCCCCTCATCTATTTGACGCGCGACACCAACAAAGTCCTGAGCGCTCCCTGCAACCTGTTCCCCGAGATATCCGATTAGCTCGCCCGTTTCTCGGCAAACTTTCACTGCCTGGTGGTCATGTGGATTGTCTGGTTCTCGCACCAACAGAAGGCGTTCGCCAATGACACATTTAGCAATAATCGACTGTCTCGATGTACCATCGACGTCGGTGAAGGTAACGCCTCGGACTTTTGTGTGGAATTGTTTGTGAAAACTTGCACGTCTTAGCGCCTCGACGTATTCCTCATGTGTCGCGTCGTCTGGAAGTCCGAAATGACGCCGATCTATAATTCCCATCAATCTCTTGGCTTCTTCCTTCGTTATATCGGGCGGTGCTTCAAACCCATTTGTCTGAATGTAATTTCGATGATAGCCGGATACTCGATCTTGTTTCGTACGAACACCAAATGTCCGAAAGCAGGTAGTGCAGACCACTTGACCACTTTCTACTCTGGTGAGCACCCGGTTCCGTGCATGACACTTTTCACACGTTCCGCGTTCGGCAACGTACCGGCGTTGGCCTTCTCTGGCGTCCTCAAGGCGATCAACGAGGTCGAACTCAGCGCAGCTAAATGGCGGAGATTCCTTGATCATGAAATATTGCTCTAGCAGACTGATTTCAAAACTAAAGTCCTTCCTACGTCGTGCCAACTTGGCAAGTGCGGTGAAAGCCCATGTTGCAATGCTGTCTTGGATTCGCTCCTCCTCAGTCTTTTGGATCAGCTCTCGAAGAAGAATCTCAGCCGAAGCATCGTCCTTTCGCTGTAAGGCTTCCCGGGCACGATTGTGCAGGCTGTAAATTGGATCCACATTGAACCTTTCACCGAAAAATCTCTTGGATATGCGTTTGAATGATTCGCGATCTGCGGCGGGGTGGCCGGGCTGGAGTCGCTTTGGACGAAGCCCCGTGGGTTCGCGAAACGCTCCAACCTCGGCCACCCGACCGCATTTGTTCATTGCGCTGAAGAACCCCTCACCCTAGCCCTCTCCCCGCAAGGCCGGGGCGAGGGGACAGGAGAAGGCCCTCACAGAATCTCCGTGATCGGCTTGGCGTTGAGATCGGCGATGCGGATGGGTCGGCCGACGTTGGACAAGTTCTGTGTATGCGGATCGAGACTCAGCGCCTTGCAAATCGTCGCAAAAAGATCTTGGACTGAGACCGGGCGGTCATCGACTTTCATGCCGTCGGGGCTGGTCTTGCCGATGGCCTGGCCTCCCTTAATGCCGCCGCCGCACAGCACCGTGGACCAGGCTGCGGGGAAGTGATCGCGGCCGGTCTGCGGGTTGATCTTCGGGGTGCGGCCGAACTCGCCCATCCAGACGATGAGCGTCGAATCGAGCAGGCCGCGATCTTTGAGGTCGCTCATCAGCGTCGCCCAGGCCGGATCGAGGACGCCGAGCAGTCCCTTGACCGCCGTGAAGTTCTGGGCGTGCGTGTCCCAGGCGAAGGTCTGGTTGTTCGCGACTCCATTCAGAGAGACCTCGACGAACGGCACGCCTCGTTCGATGAGGCGTCTGGCGAGCAGACAGGCCTGGCCGAACTGGTTGCGTCCGTAGTCGTCGCGCAGCTTGGCCGGTTCGCTGTCGAGGTTGAACGCCTTCACCGCCTCGGACCTCATCATGCGCACGGCCGCGGCGTAGGCTTCGCGATGGCTGTCGGAGACCAGTCCCGGCCGCTGGCTGGCGAAGTCGGCTTCGAGGTCGGCGAGCAGCGCCAGTCGAGCGTCGGCGCGATAGTCGTTGACACCGCCGGCCAGTTCGAGATTCTTCACCGCCAACGACTGGTCATAGTTCATTCGGTTGGCACCGGGCACCACGCGGTTGCCGTCACCAACGACCAGCGGGGCATACTTCGGACCGAGGAACCCCGGCCCGTAGGCTCCGGGACTGAATTGTGTGTACGGTGCCACGGCCACGAAGTTCGGGAGGTCTGCGCCCTCGCGTCCCAACTCCTTGCTGAACAGCGATCCCATCGTGGGGTATTGGATTGGTCCGGTGGGCAGATTGCCGGTCCGCATCAGGTACGTGCCGCGCGTGTGATCCCCCTCTTTGGTGCTCATCGAGCGAATGGGGACGCAATGCTCCATCAGCTTCGCCAGCTTGGGGAGATGCTCGCAGACCTGAAGGCCCGGCACCGACGACTCGATCGGCTTGAACTGCCCGCCGTTCTCGTGCCCCGGCTTCATGTCAAACGTGTCGGTCTGAGGCGGCCCGCCCGTCATCCACAGCAGGATCACCGACTTTTTTCGTTGGGGCGACTTGATCGCCTCATTCGCGAAGGCGGGCAACCAGCGAGACATGGACGCGCCAAACGTTCCGCAGGCGGAGAGCTTCAATAGGTTGCGGCGAGAAAGCGACGAGGTGGATGTCATCATGATTCTCACTCTTCTGATTCGTGTTGTGGACCTGCACGCCAACAAGACTCGAATTCTCGGAACATGTCGTCGATGATCGGCTGTAACGGTTGCCATTCTTCGGGCAGTTTGCACCACCAACAGAGCCTGCTTTGGTAGAAGTCGCCGAGTGCAAGTTCGAAGATCACGCCATCAAGTCCATTACTGTTCTTGGCGTCGACGAGGGAGACCGGAGTCGAAGAGATTCTCTGTTGAAAGCGTGGCACGATTGTTGGATCGGCTTCAACATAGCCAGCTTCGAAAGTGGGTGTGTACGGTCGCGGATGCTTCAGGCGTTTCACCGGGCTGGAGAACGCATCAAGGTCCGAGTCCATTCGCCAGCAGTATCGGTACAGCCGAGTCTGCGGATCTCGATGCCGCACGTGAATTTCGCGGACTTCCCACGACACGGCGTTTTCAAACGATGGCAACTTGAGCAGTTGGAACTTCAAGAAACCCTTTCGTGTGGACCTCCACCATGAAGCATTCCGCAGTCGTTCAATTGCGGCTTCTTGGACGTGGCCAAAATCGTAGGTTTGTTCTTGTTCCATGATTTCACCGGTTGGGCTGACTATCCAAAGGCACTGCAACGAATCAGAGCATCTCCATGATCCAAGCTCCGCCGTGTGCGGGGTTGCCGGTCACCTGCTGGCGTTTGCAGTCGACGACCAGGTCGAGCATTTCCAGCGGGATCTGTCCGATGATCGGCTGAAACTCGTCGGGAATTTCGGCCACGTCACAGATGCCGTCGCGGTCCATGATCGTGAAACGAACGGCGGAATACACGCCCACGATGACTCGGCCACCGAGCGTACTCGTCGGTTGCGTCCGCAGGCGACGCAGCCCGAGTTGCTCGACCATCCGCTTCGGCAGGAGCATCCCATAGGCTCCCGTATCAACGACTGCGTCATCGGCTTCCGCGCGGCGAATCTCCGTTGGCGAAATGAGTCCGCGATTCGCGTTCTCGGCATCGACGAAGTTTTCCAACTTGATCGACACAACGACCTTTCCCATCTCGGCTGTCTCCATGATGTTCTCCGGCTGGATTAGCGTTCGCCTGTTGGAGGATGGGCACTCTTGCCCGTCCGGATTTGATGTTGAAGAGCGGACGGGCAAGAGTGCCCATCCTCCGAAGTCGTGTCAGTGGTTGAAGAGGAACTCCGAACTATTGAGCAGCGCCCAGAAGACATCGGCCAGCGCGGCCTTTTGGTTCTTGGATGGGCCGCCCGATTCGACGTACTTCGTCAGGCGGTCCAATTCGTCGGGGCGCGGCTTGCGGGTGAGAGCGGCGAGGTAGAGTGTTTCGATCTTGGCGGCGTCGTTCATCAGCGGGAAGTCGGTCACGGCGGCGAGGGTCGCGCTGTTGTCGAGGCTCGTGGCGGTTGACGTGAACTGGCCATTCATCAGGGCGAGGGCTTGTAGGATTGAGGTCTGGCGTTCGGTGACTGAGTTGTTGTCGGGGGCGAACAGTTCGAGGAACTCGGCGCGCGGGCCGGTTTGGCCGAACACGGAAACATTCTGCGGTGGAGTCGGTTCGAAGTAGCCAACCGCGGTCGCCAGGCTGTCGAAGAGTTGCTCGCCCGTCAGGCCCTGGACCGTCATCCGCGCGAACTGTTGCGGCTGGTCCTGCGTGTCGCGCGACTTGCGGCTGGTCAGTTGATACGCCTTTGTCGAGGTGATCGCCCTAATCAGGTACTTGAGGTCGAAGTTGTGAGCCGCGAAGTCGGCGGCGATCTCATCGAGCAACTCCGGGTGACTCGGCTTGTTGGTCCCGCTGAAATCGTCGACCGGGTTGACGAAGCCGACGCCGAAGAAGTGCCCCCACAGGCGGTTCACGGTGGCTCGCGCGAAGTATGGGTTCTGCTTGGACGTGATCCAATCGGCCAGTTCGCGCCGTGAGGAAACTCGCGTTCGCCACTTCGGTGATGAACCGTCGAGGAACGTCGCCTGGACGACGCGATCGACTTCCGGATCGGGGATCGTCAACTCGCGCCGATCGAAGACTTCCTTCACACGGCCGACGAATTCCTCGTTGCGATCGACGCGCTCGATCCCGGCGAAGAAGGCCGCGTAGCCCCAGAACTGCTGGCGTTTCCAAACATCCTGCGGGTGATCGTGGCATTGCGCACATTCGATGCGCAGGCCGAGGAACATCCGCGACGTGGCGGCGGCGAGATTCTCGGGCTTGACCTGCTTGGATTGGAAGAACCCCAGCGGTGTCGCGGTCCCCATGCCGTCGAACGGCGAATTCACCGCGCGGCCAGTATCGAGCGGGACCGTCAGCAGTTCCCGGACGATCGCGTCATAGGGCGTGTTCTTCGACAGATGCTGCCGCAGCCACGCTTCGAACCCCGGCAGTTGCGCGCGGGCCTGCAGATCGGTGCCCGCTTCCGGCATCAGCACCTGACGCCAGTAATTGCTGAAGTTGGTCAGGTACTGCGGGCTTTCGAGCAGCTCGTCGATCAGCGCGGCGCGCTTGCGGGGTGAGGCATCGCGCAGAAAGCGCCTCGCGTCTGACACCGCGGGGATTGTCCCGGCAATGTGCAGCGACGCACGGCGCAGAAACTCGCCGTCATCGGCCATCGCCGCGGGTGTGATGCCGTCTGACTTCCAGCGCGATTCGAGATGCCGGTCGATCCGACCGGCGAGATCCGTGGCGTCGTCGGCCCATGTTGGAAACGTCGCGCTGCCGGTGAACAGCAGGGTCAACAACAGGCATCGCGCCGCGACGGTTGGAATCGAACGGAACGGTGACATGGTGACTCCTGGCACGTGACTGACCGTGACCGACACCATTAGAGACGCATTGTCTGACGAGTCAAGCACGCCGTCGCAGAATGGTCGCGTTGCGTTGGTGCCGGATGGCGCGGGGATTCGAGGTGTGGCTGGACCGCGGGACTCTCACGAAAAAGCGGCGAACTTGAGGACTGCGGGCACTGGCACCGCAGTCCGTCGCCGTTGGCTCCGGGTTAAACGAGATCGCCTCTTGGCCACTGGCGTTTGACCGCTGGTGTCGCGCGATTGATCGCTGTCGCGTTAGCGGCCACCACCGCCGCCCCCTGGCCGCCCGCCGCCACCACCGAATCCACCTCCGCTTGACGGACGCCCGCCGCCTGAGCGTCCCCCTGCGCCTGATTGACTGCGGCCTCGTTGCTCTGTCGCGCGCCGGATCATTTCCGGATCGCGGACCGCATCGGGTGGTTGTGCCCCTGGTTGACCCAAAGTCGGATCACCCTGGCCGGGCTGCTTCTTTCGGCTGCCGCTGCGCGTGGCGGTGATCGTCACTTTGGGGATCAGCGTGGAGAGTGTTGAGGAAACAAGGGAGGGATCGGCGGTCGCCAGATGCATGATCTGCACGGTTTGGCGGGCGTCGCGGGCGCGTTCGTCGGTCGACTTGACAAGCCCTTCGATCTGGCGGAACAAACTCTCGTTGCAGGCGACGATCAGGTGGCTCGTCCGTCGATCCACTCCGATGGTCAATCGCACACCGGGTTCCTTGCTGCCGCCCCCACCCGCCCCGCCGCCCATCAACATGGCCAGCGGATTGAATCGTTGACCGCCCTCCTGTCCCTGCTGATTGGCCGGCGTGAGCGAATCTTTGAAGACGCTCTCGATGAGTTCCGCCACGTCATCGACCTCGGCGAACTCAACGGGGATCGAACGCGGAATGCGGTCGCGCAGGGAATCGGGAAGCTCTGAGGAATCGAGCAGTTCCAGCATCGACTCGACTTCGGCAATCTGGTCCTGCGGACCGGTGACAAACAGGGCATTGGCGCGGATGTCGGTGATGATCCGCAGATCATTCGCGCCACCCAGCGTCTGGCCGAGTCCCGTGTTGTTTGCCAGTCCGCGTCCCAAGCTCGACAGACCGCTGGTCAACTGACCGAACATTCCTCCGGTGGCCGACGTGGAGGAGGTGACACTGCTCTGCGGGAACAGTCGTTCGAGCATCTGGGCGGTGTCGGTGGCATCGGCGGAGCGCAGGTAGAAAATGGTCCACCGCGTCCGGTTCGGCAGGGCCGAAACCAGCGAGTTCCACATGTCTTCAAGCTGATCGAGCGCGTCCTTGTCCTCGGAGGTGATGATCACGTCGCCGCCGACAATGGTCATGCTGATCGGCGGCTGGGTTGATGGAGCCTGGGTGGTTTCCGCGCCGTCCTTGGGATCGCGTTGCGGTTCCGCGGCTGCCGGTGGCTGGCCTTCGCCTTCGTCCGTGCGGCTGGTCCCCAGTTTCTTCGGAGTGGTTCCGCTGTCGCGCCCCTCGCCCGACTGGCTGACTTGCAGGATCGAGCGCCGCGTTGTCTGTGCCGAGGGACCGGTTCGTTCCGGCGTGGTTACTTTGCGGCTGGTGGGACGTGCGTCTTCTGTCGGGCGATTGCCCGGGAGACTGTCTCGCGTGTTTTGTTCGGTGGGGATCTGAGGAACCAGGTTCCGTCCCGCGGGAGTTCGGCGATCGCGGATGGGACTCGGTTGGGAAGGGACAACGACCCGAATCGGGTTCCGATCGCCAGCGTCCCACATCTTCTTCATGAGTGGCAGGACGTCCTCGGCATTGCGTCCCTGCAGGGGCAGAGTCCGGACCGGACCGCGGTCGACTTTCGTGGAATCGTCCAGCGGATTCGAGCCCACTTCGCCCAAGTCCTGCAGCAACTTCTTCACCTGAGCCAATTGTTCCGCCGAGCCGCGCACCAGCAACCGGCGTCCCTGCGCATCGGCTTCGATGGTCGGTGCCTTGACCTCGGTTGCGAACAGGTTTCGAAGCGTGTTGGTGACTTGGATCGGATCGGTGCGGGTCAGGTTGATCACCGCGACCGCACCACTCACCTCACCGGCCAGCGTTTGAATCAGCCGTTCGACTTCGGCATGCTCCTCACGAGTGGCTTGGACATGAAGCTTGCCGGATCGCGTATCCTGACCGACGACAAGACCGGGCATGATCGAGTTCAACGTCTGCGAGATCTGTGTGACATCGCCGCCCGCCACGGTGTACGCCTTCAAGAAGGCCGGACCGGTGGTGGTGGCGATGATGTCCGTTCCGTCGGCGTTCTTGTTCACGTCAATGGATTTGACGACGTCTTCGACAACCTTGACTAAGGATGACGAGGCTGTGATCAGCAGATGGTTGGTGCGAGTGTCCGCCGTGACCTGAATCTTGCCCGTGAAGGGTGAAGGCGTGGACGGCGAAGTCGGGGTCATCATCGGTTGCGTACGCTGTTGATCGCTGCTCCCCCGGCTGCGATCGTCGCCACCCCGACTGCGATCATCAGGCCGGAATCCACTGGGGAACCCTCCAAATTGAGGGAAACCACCGAACTGAGGGAACCCGAACTGTTGTTGCTGCTGCTGGGCCGAGGTGCTCACGACCGGATTCAAACCGAACAGTCGTCGAATGGTCCGCTCCGCCTCGGCCGCCGAGATGTACTTGAGGGGCAGCGCACGGAACGCGGTCTCTTTGTTATCTATCGGGGCTCCCGCTTTGAGCAGGCGGATGATCCGGCTGATGTTGCTGCCGGTGTCCGTGATGTTCAGCGAGTTGGTGTGCTTCATGGCGGCCACCTTGCCCCACGGACCCGTCAGCTCTTTCACTTCGCCAACGATCTTGTCCGCTTCGAAGCCCTCCAGAGGCACATCGACGATCAGCAGTTCATTCGCGCCCCGTTTCGGCAGTTCGTCCACCGTAATCGTGGGCAGGTAGGTCGGCGGAATTCCGTTGTCGATGTTCAGCGACACCAGGAACCGATTGCGGCGGATCAAAACGTAACCCTTGGGAAGCAGATAGCCGTTCAAGACGTCCATCGCTTCGGTCACCGTGTAGGTCTTGTCGTCGTAGTAGTTGAAGGTTCCGGGCGGAACATCATTCAGGTCGAGCGTCAGGCCCGAGGCTTCGGCGAACAGCTTCAGAACATCCGCCCAGGGTGCAAAGCGGAAGTTGAAGGCCAGCGTGGGCTCACCCCCCTTGGCGGGTTTGGAGCCCGCGTCGCCACCTGCGGGGTCGCCCGAGGCACCTCCTTCGGCGGTCGCTCCGGCGACGGCACGTGCGGCAAACGATGCCGTTGGAGCTGTTCCTTCGGGGGGCTTTTCATCCGTAAACACCGTGCGGCGCGGCGGAGTTTGCGGTTGTCCTGGTGGAGAAGCACCGTCGCCGCGCGGCCGGCCTTGTTCGGGGCGATCACCGCGAGCGGCCTCGGCCGCGGCTTGCTCCGCCTTCACTTCCGCCTTGCGCCCTTCCCAGACGGTCTTCTGTTGCGGGGTCAGGACTTCGCTGGCCTTGGTCTCATACTCCTTCATCTTCGCCTGCATGTCCTGCATGCGTTTTGTGAATTCTTCGCCGCCGTTAGGGCCGCCGCGTGGGAGACTCCGAAAGAACTCGCTGCGCTGCATGTCCAAATCACTCAACTGCTGCTTTTGCTCTTCGGTCAGGTTGATCTTCTGAGCAAAGGTTTCACTGCGCAGCTCCCGACTCAGGCTGGGTTCACCACCGCCGA
>JAYTIB010000542.1:0-1549 GCA_043732205.1 Schlesneria sp.
CTGGGAACCGGTCGGCTACTCGGACAGCAACACGCGGTTCTATTTGCAGGACCACGGGAAGTCGCTGTACCGCCGCAGCATCTACACGTTCCTCAAACGCACGGCCCCGCCGCCGTTCATGAGCAACTTCGACGGCCCGAACCGCGAACAGTTCTGCACGCAACGGGAACGGAGCAACACGCCTCTCCAGGCCCTGCAACTGCTGAACGACACGCAGCACTTCGAAGCGGCGCGGGCGTTTGGCGAACGCATGCTGACCGAAGGGGGAGCGACTCCCGAAGAGCGGATCACGTTCGCGTACCGCAACACGCTGTCACGTTCCCCCGCGACCGACGAACTGGCCGTTGTCCTGCAAGCGCTGAAGCAATGCCTCGCGCGCTACCAGGCCGATCCCGCCGCCGCGAAGCAGGTCATCGCGGTCGGAGAATCAAAGCCGCGGGGCAACCACGAGCCGACCGAACTGGCGGCTTACACGCTGATCGCCAACCTGATCTTGAACCTCGACGAAACAGTGACGCGCAACTGATGGGATGTGGCAAGTGTTCTTGGCAACTCGATGAGCCGCCGGGCGCTAGACCCGGTTCGGAACTGCTACCCGAACCAGAACCGGACGCTAGCGCGTGCCGGCTGATCCGGCCAGAAAATCTCGACACCCCGAACTGACGCCGCCCGAGACGCGACAAATGACTATCCCGGTTCAAGTCGGTTCGATTCGCAGTCGCTCTGCGCTCTGGCCGACGGTCCTCGGTGTCGTCGCGGCCCTTGTGCTGGGAATGGTCTCTCACACGACCCGTGCCCAAGACGCCGCCGCCCACTTTGAAAGCAAGGTCCGTCCGCTGTTGATCGCCCGCTGCACCAAGTGTCATGGAGCGGCCAGGCAGGAGGCGCATCTGCGGCTCGATACCGCCGCCGGTGTCCGGCAGGGGGGCGATTCCGGGGCCGTGGTGACGCCGCAAAAGCCGGGCGAAAGCCGGTTGATGCGCGCGGTCCGGCACGAGGACGGATTGAAGATGCCGCCGGACGGACGGCTGTCCGACCCGCAGATCGCGGATCTGTTCGAATGGGTCAAGTCGGGAGCCCGTTGGCCGGGTGATGACGCTGTCGCGCAGGCCGGCGCGCCAACCAAGTCGGTGTCGCCGTTGCGGCCCGATGACGATGCACTCGCTCCCAACCTGCAGCTTTGGCTGCGCGCCGATTCACTGAAGCTGGCCGATGGTGAGTCCGTTCATGTCTGGCCCGATCAGAGCGCGCATGGGCGCGACATGTCGGCCACGAAGGGCATCCGCACCGGTGGTGTCGGACTGCCGGCGAAGTTCGTCAAAGAGAGCCAATTGCAGCGGCGACCTGGCGTGCGGTTCGAGACCGGCACCGGCTTGGCCACATCGCCACAGCATCCGGTCGCCATCCTGGGTGATGCGGCCATGACACTGGTGCTGGTCATGAACCTGCAACCGCACACCGCGCAACCTCCGCATGATGGCGTCCTGGCGATCGGCAACCCGGCCAACCCCGGCAGCGATCCCGGCAAGCCGCTGGCGGCGCTCGTTCA
>JAYTIB010000543.1:0-4311 GCA_043732205.1 Schlesneria sp.
AACAGCCAGACCACATGAACCTTGGACTCGCGCATCAGGCGGACCAACTCCTGAGTCATCTGCCCCAGGGCCGCTCCGTAGCCTTCGACGACCCGGCCCACCTCGCCGGTCACCTGCCCCGACCCCAGATCCTTGCTGATGATGTTCAGCCCCGGCACCGTCATGGCGCCGATGTTCACCCGGACGTCCGGTTCCCGCAGGCTTTCCGCCTCGTCCAGCTTTTGCTGGGCGACCACGGGACCAGCGGCACCTCCGGTCCCGGTCATCCCGGCAGCCATTGAACCGGCCACGTAGTTGACCGACTCGGCCGCTTCGGTGGACTGTTCCACCTCCTGCGTGAACTCTTCGTGGATCCGTTCCTGGTCAAACACGGAATCCAAGACCATCTGCAGCTTGTCGAGCGGTCCCTGGAACACAATGAATGACAGGGCGAACAGCATGACCACATGCAGCGAGAGGGAGATCACCAACCCCACGGCGATGTCGCGATTGAACTTCATGATTCACCGATCTCCGAGGACAGAGTCCGATGAGGCGGACCTCACAGAAAAAACCGGACGGCATGTTACGAAAACCCCCTCGCAAATGAAGTTGCAAGGGGGTGATGAACAGCGGGAAACTGCAATACTCGGATGGGCGAAGGTCCGTCCGCGGCCCGGCGATTAGATCTCGCGGCGCACGGGATCGTTGTTGACCATCACCTTCTTCTTCTTCTTCGTCACCGGATCTTCGACTTCGATGAATTTCGGCACGGCCTTCTGGGGACCGGCCATGCCACGGCCCGCGTTGGGATCGTAATGCCCTTCCTTCCACTCCCAACCCATGGGGGTGCCCAGCTCCCGCTCGGCCAACATCTGCCAGGGAGTGTTGGGGTGTTCATCCACAATCCGCTTCAGGTACTCCATCGCCCTGTTGGCCAGCTTCTTGGTCGTGGCCCCGGAATTGATGTCCCTCGAAGGAACCAAACGCCATTGGTTGTTTCCCGCCTTATCAAACTTGCGGGGCTGGCCTTTCATTTCGGCGAGCATCATGTTGTAGCCAAAGCTGCGAGCCTGCAGCGCGAGCACCCGACCCATCGCCAGGTCGAAGCCGGCTCGTGAGCGTGCGTCCCTGATCTTCGGCCGATCCTTTTCGCCGGGTTCCAACTGGGACTTCAACGCATTGATCTTGTACTCAAATTCGGCGGCGGGCCGTTGGGCATCTGTGATCGATTGGCGGAGGATCGTGTCGTTCTCGGCGGGGAAATCGAGCCGTGGCAGCGGCACGCTTTCGACCTTCAGCAGGCGGGCGACATCGCGCAGGGCGCTCTTCGCCCGGTTCTGGTCGAATTCCTTGTCGATCATCGGAATGGGACGGTAGTCCGGTGCGTAGTTCCGCATGGTCTGGGGATCAAAGGTCTTTCCACGACCCTCGTTCGCGATCAAGTAAAGACCGTTCGTTTCCGCGCACAATCTCGTCAGTGCGTACGGACCGAAGCCGGAAGACATGTTCTGCAGGTCGTAATCGTTTGTTCCCCAGAAGCCCAGACGCAAAGCTTCGGGATACAGCGTTTCCGGGCCGCGATGCATGACCCCGATCACCACTTCGCCGCTCTCGAGGGAGAACGGTGCTTCGGTCGTTTCGCGGCCAAACGGTGCCGCATCCCCGACGCAATAACAGCGCATCCCGTAGCGCTTCGTCGCAATGATGGCCTTTTCCAAATACATCGGCGCGTCGGAGCCCGCTTCATCCGTCACGATGATGATCATGATGTCGCGGTGCATCTGCGTGCGGTACTTTTGGAAATGATCCGCGACGTGCGTCACGGCGGCGAACGTGTTCTCGTTCCCCGACGCCTCGGACTTGATTCCGCGAACTTGTCGGACCAAATCCGTCGGATCGTCGATCGGATCTTTCGTCAGAATGTTGGTCCGCTCGCCATAGATCGCGACGGCACTCTTCAGCGCCTTGTCCGCCGTGACGTTGAGCGCGTTCAACTGCTTGTAAACATTCTCCACCCGGTCGGCGATCAGGGCCCGTCGGGCGGACAATGACGGCGAAACGTCGAAGAGCCAGACCACCAAGGTTTTCTTTTCGCGCAGGGAATTCGCGATTTCCCAAGCCAGCCGGTCAACGGCCCCTTCGACACCACCCGGATGCTCGGTGGCACCCGTGGTCGCCACGGACGCCAGCACGTCCGCCTTGGCGGGCTGGACGATTTCTTCGGTGTTGGGTGTGGGAATGTCCAGATCTTCGGCGATGGTCTGGTCGATTTGCTTTTGCGGATCCTTCGACAGTTGAGTCGCCGCTTCCTGTGAGGAGGCGAACGTATCGATGTTGCTGTCGTTGCCCATTTGATCCGTCACCGTCGCATCAAACTTGTAGCGCATCGCATCGTCTTCGTTGTCGAGATGGCTGGTGATCGTGGTCAGGGCCTGCAGCCGGTCCGCGAACTTGATCATTGCCAGTGACAGCAGCAAGACCACGTGCAGGGCCATGCTCAACCCGAACGCCATGGTGAGCGTCTTGGGAATCCGGCTGCTCTCAATTTCCATCTCGAAAACTTCGGGTTCGTCCGCACTCAGATTGGCGCTCACGATGCACTCCTCGCAGATCGGCTTGAAGCGTGGAAATCGCTCAGACATCAGAACAATCGACCACAAGTCTTCTGGACAGCCGGGGTGGAAGTCTACCCATTTGAAAAGATCGTTGCAAACGGCAGTTCGCCCCGGTCAGATCGCATTCGACTGTCGGCACCACCAGAATCATTCGGTTCGGACACGCGCGAGGAACCAGCAGTTCCCCGAATTTGGTCCGTGTTCATTACCGACCCAAGATTTGATGCCTATCATTCACCCCGGAATCAGCCCGGACCTTCGCGGTCTTTTGCAAAAGATTAGTTCGCAAACACCGATTCCCGCGGTGAAACACCGGTTGGTCTGGAAAGTTTCCCGGACGGTCTCGCGGATGAATCGCCGGAAAATCCGCATTCAACGTGAAGGCCATATGTTACATGACGAGAAGAGTTTGGAAATCGCGAAGCTCGGCAATGCGAACGCGCCGTTGCCGTGCGGCGAACGAATCAAGGCGGTGATTCTCGGGTCGTATGGTCCGGCCGGGAAATGCCGGTCGCTCGGTTGATGATCCAACGAACGTCTGTGAAGAAGGTTAGGCCAAATGGAGCTGGTCACGACGGAGATTGAAGGGACGGGCGCAATTCGGCTGTTTGTCCGAGACCATCGTCCGCGTACGGGGGCGGCCCCCCGCACCTTCCTGTGTGTGCATGGGCTGGGGGAACATGGCGGCCGCTACGAACATTTTTCCGAATGGCTGGTGGAGCGCGGTTACCGGGTCATCATCGCCGACCTGCGCGGACACGGGCGATCCGCGGGAACCAGAACACACGTCATGTCCTTCGAGGAATATCCGCTCGACCTGGGAATCCTCTGGCGGCACTTTCAATTGGAAAAGGAGTCGACCGTTCTGTTCGGCCACAGCATGGGTGGCCTGATCGCCGTTCGCGCCGTGCAAACGGGAGTCGTCGACCCGGCGGCACTGGTGATGACGTCACCCCTGCTGGGTCTGAAACTGCGGGTTCATCCAATTAAGCGGCTGCTGGGAAAACTCCTGATTCAGATCCTCCCGAAAACCCGCTTTCGCAACGGGCTCGATCCCAGCAACATGACCAGGGACGCCCGATTCGCCGAAGAACGGAGAAATGATCCGCTGATCGTCCGGAGCGTGACCGCCAGTTGGTTCTTCGCCATGCAACGGGCGATCGTCGAGGCTCACCATGACGCGGCGAAGATCAGGATCCCCATCCTGGCCTTCCGCGGGATGGCTGATGAAACGACGGATGGCGACGTCTTGTCGAAGTGGCTGACCACGACGAATGCGCCAGTGCGCGACCTGGTTTCACTGCCGATGCACGTCCACGAAGTCTTTCATGAATCCGATTGGCGCGATTCCATGGAACGGATGGCCGAGTGGCTGGAGCAGATCAAGATCACAGCGCATTGACTTCGAATTGAAAGCCGGATGCGAACACATTTTTTTCGCCACCACTCAAGTTTGTCTTTGTCGTCACCACCACAGAAGAGGATTTGCCGATGTCGAACGCGGTCCCGGCGAATTCATCGCGACGCTGGCTCGCCGGTCTTCCGGCACTGGGCGTCGTCGCGGTACTGGTGTTGGTCTACTACTTCTCTCCCAAGTGGACCGACGGCTTGTCGGTGCTGGGACGGGTACTGTACCGATCGGTCGTGGTCCTGTTCGGCATGATCGGACTGGCACAGATCGCGGCCGCATGGTCCCCCACAAAAGGGACGATCG
>JAYTIB010000544.1:0-4309 GCA_043732205.1 Schlesneria sp.
TCCCATTCAGTGCTTCATTCCGTCGGGAGTCGACATTTTGGAAGAGTCGTTCATCGAAGTGCGCAGGGCCGAAACACGGCAACTGGTCACGACGATCGAACTCCTCAGTCCCGCCAACAAGCACACGGGGCCGGATCGAGAAGCGTACCTGAGCAAGCGCCGTCAATGTCTGTTGGCCGGCAATGCGGGTTTCGTGGAGATCGATCTGTTGCGGGGCGGCCCCCGACTGCCGTTGGAAGGTCTCGCCCCCTGCGACTACTACGCGCTCGTGGCGCGGGCCGAACGACGCCCCCATGTCGGTGTCTGGCCGATCCACTTACGAGAACCGCTGCCGACGATTCCCATTCCCCTCCTGCCAGGTGACCCGGACGCGCGACTCGATCTGCAACAGTTGCTGCACGCCACCTACGACGAAGGGGGCTACGAGAACTTCATCTACGACAACGAACCCGAGCCACGACTGGGCGCCGCCGACGCCCAATGGGCAAAGGGCATCCTGGTGCAAGACCGCCCGGCGATACGGCCGAACTGAACGGAAGGATCTGTTCACCGGAGTGAAAGAGACGGGGCGATCCAACGCACGTCCGCAGGCAAATCGAAGTTACATGTTCAATGTATTATTGTATTCCGGAATGTTGTAATGGCCTGATCCTTCATTGCGAGAAAAGATGCCTCTTGGATCGAATGGCCAACAGAAGCAGACCGACGTCAGCAGCAGACCGAGGGAACCCGCGATGGCGACAAACGAAATGCATGTAAAAATCACGGGTTGTCGCTCGGGATTCTGTCCGGCTGGAGTGGGAAGGGCATTCGACATGGAAACTCCTGCGGTTTTTTTGGGGGGGGAATGCGAAAACCCGGTTCACTTCACCGCCGTTCCCTCCATGATCTGCTGCCGTGGATGACGACATCTGAACGACGCATCCGACAAGGTAGCACGTAGTCCTACTCCCCTTCGGAAGTGGACGGTCGATGGCCCACGAAATACGGGATTCCCTCGGAACCAAAGTCCGGTCATGCCCGATTTGCCATCCAAATTCGCCGGAAGCGGGCCGAGGTGGGCCAAGAATTCCGCTGACCCAAAATGGCCTCTGACCAAGTCCGTGTATGGTCGTCACAACAACCCACGTCGGGTTGCCCGGTGTGGAAAAACGTAGGACGGGCACTCTTGCCCGTCGGTTCTCTCGGGGAACAACGGGCAAGAGTGCCCGTCCTACAGGGTCTTTCAACAGGCTGTCAAACCTGATCTCAATCAGTCTGCGACGATCGCCGTTCTTCGCCCGAGTCGTCCAATTCGACGAACAGCGTTCGATGTTCTTCCAGCGGGACGACCTCGCGAGGGCGATCAGCAGGGCGTGGCTTGGCCTGTTCGCCCGGCGTATGGACCGAGGGGCCGCTGATTTCCACAAACTGCGCGTCGCTGAACGAAGATGACTTTTTCGACGGCCCATCAGCGCTCATTATCGTCTCTCCTCGCGGGCCAGAATTCTCAAGGCACGAACATCGTTGATCCGCCCGTGGCAGATCGGGTGAGCTAGCCGAGCTTCCCCCGGAAATACGCCGCTCCCGCAGCAAGGGCTTCTGCAAGCTTGCTGGGATCTTTGCCGCCGGCTTCGGCGAGGTCGGGTCTTCCGCCGCCGCCGCCGCCGCAGATTTTGGCGGCCGTCTTGACGCAGTCCGAGGCGTTCAGTCCCTTTGAGACGAGGACGTCCTTGCTGACGGCGGAGATGAAGGCCGCTTTGCCCTCATGTTCCAGGCCCAGCAGGATCGCGCAGGACGGGGCTTTTTCGCGGATGCGGTCGACGAAGTCCTTCAGCGAATCGCGGGGACAATCGGCCGCGTGATGGACGATCAGTTTGACGCCGCCGATCGTTTCCGCCTTCGCCACCAGTTGCGCGGCGGCGTCGGCCAGCGAGGCGACCGTGTACTTGGCCAGTTCCTTCTTCGCGTCGCGCAGTTCCTGCTGCAACGCTTCGATCTTGCGCGGCAACTCATCCGGCTGAGCCTTCACCAGTGCGGCCGCTTCCTTCACCAGAGCCTCGGTCTCGCGGATGCGGGCGATCGCCTTCGGGCCGGTGAAACAGGTGATGCGGCGCACGCCGGCCGCCACCAGTTCGTCGCGGATCAGGCGGCAGAGCCCGACTTGGCCGGTGTTGCTCAAGTGAGTCCCGCCGCACAGTTCGCGGCTGAAGTCGCCCATGCTGACCACCCGCACGTTGTCGGGATACTTCTCGCCGAACAGGGCCATCGCGCCGACCTGCTTCGCTTCGGAGATCGGCATCAACTTCGTCGAGACGGGCGCGCCCTCGGAGATCCGGGCGTTGATCTCGTCCTCGATGCCGAGCAGTTCGTCGTGGGTCAGTCCCTTGGAGTGCGCGAAGTCGAACCGCAGTTCGTCCTGCTGGACCTTCGAACCCCGCTGCGTGGCGTTTTCGCCGAGATATTTTCGTAAAGCGTGATGCAGGATGTGCGTGGCTGAGTGGGCGCGGCGAACCCCTTCGCGGCGCGGCGCATCAGCCGCAGCCTGAACCTTGGCCCCGATCGACAGTGCGCCGAAATTCAGTCGGCCGATGTGAACGAGCAGTTCGCCGTCACGCTGTGTGTCCCGCACTTCAAATTCGAAACCGGCTCCGCTGATCGTGCCGGTGTCGCCGACCTGCCCGCCCGCTTCTCCGTAAAGCGGCGAACGATTCAACACGACACCAAGTTGAACGTCGGCCTTGTCGAACGACGTGGCCAACTGGCCGTCGGCGATGATGCCCACGATGGCGGCGTCGGCCGAGATGGTGTCGTAGCCAAGAAACTGCGTGCCACCGCTCTTGCGCAGGGTGTCCAACGGTCCGGCCGACATCACCGAGTTGGCAAACAGGTCGCTGCCGCTGGTGTCCTTGTGCTTTTGTTTGCATTCCTTGAAACGGTCCATGTCGACCGTCAGCCCTTCGTTGGCCGCCAGCGACTCGGTCAGTTCGATCAGGAACCCGTCGGTCTGATGCAGGTCGAAGGCCGCGTCGCCGGAGAGGACGCGCGAGCCCTCTTTCTTCGCCTGCTCGACGAGCTTTCGGAACCGGCCGATCCCGCTTTCGACGATCCGCTGAAACTGCTTTTCTTCTTCGAGGATTCCGTTGGCGACCGCTTCGACGGTCTTGCCAAATTCGGGGTAGGGGTGCTTCATCGCCTCGGCGACGGCGGGAACGAGTTGATACAGGAACGGCTCCTGCTTGCCGAGCAGGAAGCCCTCCATCGCCGCACGGCGCAGCAGCAGCCGGACGATGTAGTTCTGCTTCTCGGGGCCGGGGCCGCAGCCTTCGTGCAGCGCGAACGAACAGGCGCGCACGTGATCCGCGATCCGGCGCACGGCACGACCCTCCGGTGCCGAGTACTCATACTTCACACCGACGATCTCACCGGCCGCCTGACACAGCGGCTTCAGAATGTCGATCTCGAAATTGCTCAACACACCCTGCAATGTTGAGGCACAGCGTTCCAGACCCATGCCGGTGTCGATGTTCTTTTTCGGCAGCGGCTGCAGATTGTTGGGCGGGTTGCCGACACGGTTGAACTGTGTGAAGACCAGGTTCCAGATCTCGACCGTCTTCGTCGCACCGGGCGGCAGGTAATAGATTTCACTGCACGGACCGCAGACTCCATCGGGGCCCTGCGACGGAGCGGACGCGGGCCAGAAGTTCTCACCCTCGTCCTCGCGCGAGATCCGGTTGGCCGGCAACTTGATTTCGTTGTTCCAGATCCCGAACGCCTCGTCGTCGTCCAGGTAGACGGTGACGGTCAGCCGCGTCGGATCCAGTCCCAGCCATTTCTTCGTGGTGAGGAATTCCCACGCCCAGTGAATGGCTTCCTTCTTGAAGTAGTCGCCGAACGAGAAGTTGCCGAGCATCTCGAAGAACGTGTGGTGATACGCCGTCACGCCGACGTTGCCGATGTCGCCCGTGCGCAGACACTTCTGGCAGGTGGTCGCCTTGGTGAACTCGATCGGCCCGATCCCCAGGAACTGGTTCTTGAACTGGTTCATCCCGGCCGGAGTGAACAGGACGGTCTTGTCATCTTTAGGGACGAGCACATCCGTCGGCCGTCGTACGCAACCCTTGGATTCAAAAAACTCCAGATACTTCTCGCGCAGTTCATCGGTTTTCATGTCGGATTCCGTCAGCCTTCCATGCCCGGCACGATGTCGCCAGATTGTTCCCGTGGTGCTGGGTTGAGTTCGAGACCGCCCGCGCGATTCCCCGCCAGCGAATTTTGTCGGAAAGATAGCAGATGCGGTCAGACCGGGCGACTGTAGGCAGTCGCAGCA
>JAYTIB010000545.1:0-4308 GCA_043732205.1 Schlesneria sp.
GCGGCAGGAATCGGCAGACAAGCACGCTGCGCAAGATACAAGCACGATGCGCAAGCGAGTGAGTTTTCAGGCACACTCGCTTGCGCGTCGTGCTTGTATTGGGACAAACATTCATCGGCCGCTCGCCTGACTCCTTCAGAGTCGCCAACAACCCGTTCATTTGATGTCACCCAGAATTGAGATGCACACCCCCGGAAGTCCGCCAAGCGGACCCGCAACCAATCGTTTCTCGATGCGATGCGCAGAATGGGATGACTCGCTACAATCCGTGCCGATGTGACTCCAGCGCGATCACCCCCGGTCGCGTGCCAGAGGCAGGAAGGCAGACAATGCACGCCGCTTCGCGAACCCGTACCGTCTGCAGCCGCACAGTTCCAGGAATCGTTCTCGTCGCATGGCTCGGCGTTCAGGGACTCCGTGCGGATGACACGGCCGCGCCCCATGATTCGGCGCGGATCGCGAAACTGATCGAGCAGTTGGATTCAGACGCCTTTGAGGAGCGTGAAGCCGCCGTGAACGCCCTGCGGAAAATCGGAGTCGCTGCGCGAGAGCATCTGTTGAACGCGCGCCACCACAAGTCGGCCGAGGTTCGTTCGCGCGCGGCGGCACTCGTGCGTCAGCAGGATGTCATCCCGCTGGTCGAGGCCTTTCAGACATTCGCCCAACAACCGGAAGAGAAACTCGATCTCGAAGAGGGGATGTGGCTGATCTCGCGAATCCTCAACAAGGATGTTCAACGAGTGCCACTGGCCAAACAACTCGATGCGCTCGCTGACGCCGTGCGGAAAAAACTGGGGCGGGACGTTGTGCCGAATTCCGTGGAGCCGGAACGATTGGTCAACGTGCTGCGTGAGGTCCTGTTCACGGATGAGAAATTCGGCGGCAACGTTGACGACTACCAGAACCCGGTCAACAGTTCGCTCGAAAAGGTGTTGCAGACCAAGCGGGGCCTGCCGATCGTGGTCTCGCAACTGGTTATCGCGGTCGGCCGCCGCCTCGACGTGCCGATCGTGGGAGTCCCCACGGGCGGGAGGTACATCGTGAAATACGACGGACGAAAGGGGCCGGGAGCGCCCCGAGATGACATCTACCTTGATCCGTTCGACAATGGGAAAGTGTTGTCACGCGAGGACCGCGCGGCCATGTTTCCCGGATTCGATCCCGATCGAATGGTCGAGCCCCAATCGCGGCGTCAGGATCTGATCCGGATGCTGAACAACCTGGAGTCGCACTTGTTCAATCGGGACGAAACCGACCTGGCCTTCCAAGCCGTCCATTTCCGTGTGGCACTCGAACAGAATGCTCCCGGCCCGTGACGAATCAGGGTAAGCCGGCCTCCTGATCGACCCCGACATTTCCTTCACACCGCCGCCGACTTCCAGAGCAACATGACCACGCCAACCCCCGCCGATCCGATCACCGACTGCCTCACGGCCATTCGCCGAACTTGGACTGCCACGCCGCGAGTCGGCATTGTGCTCGGCACCGGATTGGGCGGATTTGTCGAGCGGATGCAGATCGAAGCGACGTTTGAGCGCGCCGATCTGCCGCACTTTCCCGCCGCCACGGCGATGAGCCACCGGGGTCGCTTGGTCTGTGGCCGCGTTGATTCGCTACCGATCGTCGTGATGGAGGGACGATTCCACGTCTACGAGGGACATCCCCTCGAACTGGTCACCCTGCCCGTGCGGTTGATGCGGATGCTGGGGATCGAGTTGTTGATTCTGACCAACGCCAGTGGCGGCTTGAACCCCGATTTCCGCACCGGCGACATTGTGATGCTGACCGACCACATGAACTTCATGGGGACCAATCCACTGATCGGTCCCAACGACGATCGCTTCGGACCCCGATTCCCCGACATCACCGAAACCTACTCACCGCGCTGGCGTGAGGTCGCGGTGAAGGTGGCCCAACAGGCGGCAATCCCGCTGCGTCAGGGAGTGTACGCGGCGGTCACGGGGCCCAACTACGAAACGAAAGCGGAAGTCCGCTTCTTCCGACTGGCGGGTGCCGACGTGATCGGCATGTCCACGGTTCCCGAAGCTCTCGTCGCGGCCCACGCGGGACTGCCGGTCCTCGCCTTCTCGGTCGTGACCAACGAATGTCTGGCCCCCGTCACCGTCCCCGTTCGTGGTGAAGACGTGGTTGCCGTGGCCAACGCCGCGGCCCTTCAACTGCAAACGGTGCTGCTCGGAGTTCTGTCCGCATTCGCCGGTAAATAGCGCGGGTGGCACCGGGGACGGTGCCGAGCGTCGCATTGATACAAATCTCGGCTCTCCTCCATTCCTGTTGAACGTTGTGTGACGTGAGCGCCCAATGGCACTGACGTTAGAAAGTAGCAGGCACATTCCATGTGCCGTTGCCTGCAACTTCCGGACGGCACATGGAATGTGCCTGCTACTTTGCGGGTAACGACAGTGCCATTGGGCCAGCGCCTTGCCGCTCACGTGTGTTGTTCAACAGGAATGGCGGAGAGCCCAAGTTTCAGCGGCACCATTCCGACGCATTGACCTGGTCCGAACTCACGCAGGGCCGGAGTTCTCGCAGTCTGGCATCAGGCGGAATCGGCCCAGTCCGAAGCCTCGCCGGCGTTGTCGGTTTCACCCAGGAACGCCCGGCGACCCTGGTGCGTCAATTGATACCGCACCCCGACATCGCGGCCGCCGACATCAAATTTCAGCATCCCGTGGGCAATCAGTTTTCCGTGAATCGCCGAGAGCTGCGCAGTTTCAATGCCGGGGACGACGGTCTGCCGTGCCATCCAACCTTCGGAGTCGGGTGACTGTTCGCGCAATTGCTGTTGCAGCTCGTAATAGACTTGCAGCGTGGCCCGCCATTCGGGATTCCGGCGCAATTGGAGGGTGTCGATTTCGTCCATTGTGCTGGAGGTATCGACCCGGACAGGCTGATCCTCCGACAGCACACGGCTTGGGACGCATCATCGCTTTGCGCGGAATGGACTCGCCGATCGAATCGGCGGGAGTTTTCGGACAAACCCGCAAAGTCACCGAGTCATGAGAATCACTTGGTAGGCATGTCAAAATCAAACGGCGGCTGCGATCCGAGTTTGACTTCGCGGACCGTCATCGTGGCTTCGGTGAAACTCGGCGGAATGACCTGCCCTTTGGGACCGACCAAGTCCAGCCAGACCCGGCACTTGCCGGCCGCGACCCCCTGGGTCTGATTGATGTAGATCATCCTGTAATGACCTTTTTCGTCCGTGATTCCGTACGAGGTGCGGGCGCGCTCCTTCCGGCCGCCGGGAATCGTCGCATCGAGCGGGGCAAAGTAGACAGTGGCCCCCGGCAATGGGTTGCCATCCAGTTTCACCGTCCCCTCGACGTACCCAAACTTCGGCAGTGTGAGCTTGGAACTCATCATGCCGTCGAACATCAGGTACAGGCCGTATGTGAGCAGCGCCCCGAACACGAGTCCGCCGCCGATCTTCAGCCCAAACTCGTGGAAAAATCCGGCGAAGTCGAATCCCGCCCGTTCCGCCTGCCGGGGCATCTCGGAGGCATGAGCGCGGCTTTCGTCCATCGCCCTGATCATCATTTCTTTGGCATGAGCCGACGCGCTGAATCCCGCACCGGTGCCGGATTCGGAATCCCCACTCGCACCGCCTCCGGGAACTGGCGCTTTGGTTCCTGGCCGTTTCTGCCGGCTGTCAACCGCAGCCGGACGGGGCGGGTCCATGTCGGAAACGTCTTCAAACACGGGAACCGAAGGGCGGGGGTTGTTGTCATCACCCATCAGGAAGTCGGTCGGATCGAAGTCATCACCCGCCGCGTTCTTGTCCTGCTTCGCAGCAGGTTTCGTCGCGGGCTTCGTGACAGCAGGTTTCGACGCGGACTCGACCGCCGCGCCAATCGCGGGTCTCTCGGCAGGCTTTGCGGAGGGCTTGGCCGGAGTCTTTGCAGGTTCAGTCCGCGCGACCAAGAGCTCGGCGGCATCCTCGTCCTCGTCGTCCGTCTCGGGATCGGGAACCACGAACTCGGTCTTGCATTTGGGGCACTTGCCATCCGTCCCCGCCAGCTCGTCCTTGATCTTCAGCAGCGAACCGCAACCTGCACATGTGAAGCGAATGGTCATTGCTGTTCAACCTTCACGATCCCCACGGCTTCCAGTGCGATGACGCAACGCAAATTGGAGCTTCGCGGGTCTTGGTGTCTGCAATCGCGTTTGGAAAGAGAAGCGGACAGCCCGCAACGAGCCGTCCGCCATTCAACCGCAGAAGGATAACCCGGGATCAGTTTGGCAGATTCACGGGGCTACCCTGCGCCATGTTACCCAAGTTGATCCACG
>JAYTIB010000546.1:0-4295 GCA_043732205.1 Schlesneria sp.
CTCGACTGCTGAGTAGCCGCGGTCGAGCAGTGCCTGCGTGATCACGGGGTAGGTCGAGACATCCTCCAACTGGCGCGGGACGATGGGGATGCCGTCGAAATCGGAGCCCAGGCCGATGTGATCGATGCCGGCGATCTTCCTGACGTGGTCGATGTGGTCGCAGACGTCGTGGATGCTGCCCGGTTCGATCGGGTTCGCCTGTTCCCATGCCTTGATCGCCTTCTTGTAGTCCGCCTCAACGGGATGCTTCGCACGCAGTTCCCGGCTGACGTGGAACATGTTCGCCCGACGCTTGGCGGACTCGGCGTGGATGAACCCGGGGTAGAAGTTGATCATCACCACGCCGCCGTTTTGTTTCACCAATCGCAGCACATCGTCGGGGACGTTGCGCGGATGCCCCGCGATGGCACGGGCCGACGAGTGCGAGAAGATCACCGGTGCGGAGGAGACTCGCAGCGCATCCTTCATCGTTTCGTCCGAAACGTGTGACAGATCGACGAGCATGCCGAGCCGGTTCATCTCGCGGACCACCTCTTCGCCGAACGGAGTCAGACCGTCGTGCTTGGGGTCATCAGTGGCGGCGTCGGCCCAGGCGAGCGTGTCGGAATGGGTCAGCGTCATGTATCCGGCCCCGAGCGCATGCAGCCGCCGCAGGTTCTCGATCGAATCCTCGATGCAGTGGCCCCCCTCGACACCAATCAACGAAGCGATCTTGCCCGACTTCTGAATGCGGACCACATCGTCGGCCGTCCGGGCCGCCTCGAACGTCTCGGGATAACGCCGGATCATGGTGCGGACGAGTTGAATCTGTTCGAGCGTCTGCAGCAGCGCCTTACCATCCTTGGAGGCCGAGGCCGGGATGTAGACCGACCAGAATTGGGCACCGACATTCCCCGCGCGCAGACGGGCGATATCCGTTTGAAACTTCGGTCCCAGCGGCGTTTTCAAATCCGCCTTGTCGAACGACGAACCCGCTTCGGTGCGGACCATCCAGGGGAGATCGTTGTGCCCGTCGAAGACGAATCCCGCCGCGTGAATTTTCCGCGCGGCATCGGTCACGACCACGTCCGGCCGATCGGCGGCCAACGCGCTCCGCGCGATCAAGACACAACAACAGATCCTCACCGCGTGAACGATTCGCATCAGGAGACGATTCATGGAAATGACCTTCACAGGGAAAACATGCGGCGACTTGGTGGTGTCACGCGGCACCCGGCCAACCCGGATGATTCACCACGAAATACACGAAACACACGAAAGGAATACGTTGCGACAGGTGCGATCATCTGCCTGTCATTGGACGGAACGACGCACTGTCTCGGACGGTATGCCACGCAATCCTCTGCCTTTCGTGTGTTTCGTGTGTTTCGTGGTTCAAGCCATGAATCATCCGGGCCAACGGCAGGCACACCGGTGGCGTTGTGGCACAACGTGATCATTCGAGTGCTTTCGTCACGGCCGACGCCGGGTCGAGCTTCAGTGTGGTGACGTGGCTGTTCTGTCCGACGAACCAGACCAGCTTTCGATTGGGGTCGTACATCATGCCGACGGAATTGTGAAACGCGCCGGCGGACGTTCCCTTGCCGATCGGGTCGTCACCCGGCAATTCCAGGGCTTTCCAGGCGTTGGCGGCACAGTCGTAGGCCAGCCACAGGGATTGGTCGTTGATCCGGGTGCGCGCGGCCAGGAGCACCAGATCGTGTTCCGGCAGATAGACTGTCTCGCGCGATGGCACCGCCGCGTGATTGCGACCGCGCGACTCCAGCCAGCGGGCTTCCGTCGACTGCATGTCGTACGCCAGCACGTCGCCTTTGTTCTTGTCGACGTTGCTGAAGAACAGCAGACGGTTTCGCTTCGAGTCGAACGCCAGGCCGTGCTGATCGGGACTCTTGTTCGGCAGCTTGTCCCCTGTGACGGGCAACTCACGCCAGGTTCGGCTGGCCGCGTCGAGTCGCCACAGACCGTCGCCGCCGGTGCGTCGATCGGCCCAGACGACCGCCCCCTGCGGCGTGGCGCAGACGGTCACGTTGTAGAAGTCGGCCCGGTACGGATTCTTCTCGGGACTGCGCGACCAGCGCCCCGCGATCGGATCGAAGAAGTACGTGTAATCGTGCGGCGCGAAGACCAGGGACTTCAGATGCGGGTCGTATCCGGTGGACTTGTAGGTGTGCCCCGTCATCCACGGATTCCCCTTGAAGCTCCATTCCCCGCGGACTTGGTCGTTGCTGTAGACATATTCGAGCGGATACTCGGCCGCGAACGGAACCGAGTACCGGTCGGTCTTGATGTGGTAGACCTGCGGCGCGGTGCCGCTGTAGGCTGAATGTCCGCCGGAGAAGCGGATGATCAGATCGAGTTCCGGGGCCAGCACCGCGCTCCCCCAATCCATGTTCGGTCGCGGCAGTTTGGGGGTCGGCCGCGAGACGAACCGATTGGCCGGCAGCGCGCGCAGTTCCGCGTCGACCTTCGCGGGCTCGGCCTCCGCCACATCCTGCTGAAACCACGCCGGATCATGCGGCCCTTCGCGGCGAACGGTCGTGCCCGGCGCTGCGCCGTATTCGTCGGTCCCTGCGGCGTCGGTCTTGGTCGCGTCGATCTGAGCGAGCCACGTCCCCTTCGACAGCGCGAGAACCAAATCGTCGTCACTGACGGCGGCCGGCAACGGTGTCGGCGCGGGGGATTCGGGGGATGACTTGGGGTCGAACCGCGTGATCAACTGCCACTCGGTCGCGGCAACATCGTAGACCCACGCTTCCAACGTCAGTGGCTGGTACAACCGTTCGACGTAGCCGATGGCCGACGTGTACGTGTACCCGCCGAGCAACAGCACCTTTTTCGACTTGGGGAGCCACAACAGCGCGTGACCCGCGCGGGGCGACGGCGACTTGCGCGGCCGGGCCTGAGTCCACGTCTGCGCTGCCAGGTCAAACGTCCACGTGTCCGCGATCAACTGATCCAACTGGTCGCCACCGAACAGCACGATCTTGCGATGAACGGGATCGTACGCCAGACGCGAGTTCGCCCGCTGGGGCGGCTGGACCGTGAGATCCAATTGCTTCCATTCGTTGGTGGCCGGAGTGTAGGTCCACGTGCCGGGGTCGCCGCGCGGGCTCAGAATGTTTCCGCCGCCAAACAGCACGAACTGTTTGTGCTGGCGGTCATAGCACAGGGAACTCCAGAGCAGGACTCCCCCAAGCTCCATTTCCGGATTCGTCGCCGGTTGCAGGTCCGTCCAGACTCGCATCGCGGGGTCGTATCGGAACGTGCGACCTCCCGCAAAGAAATAGAAGCAGCGCGTGTCGGAATCGTAGTCATATTTCTGACCGAGTGAGAACGTGCCGTACACCGTCCAGTTCGGCCGGACGTTTCCCTCGCGGTCTTGGAAATGAAAGTATTCATCCTTCCAAGCGGGTGCCATGCAATCGCCGAACTGCGGACCCCAGTCCTTGCCGGCGGGAAACTCATTCGCCCAATTCGCCGCCTGCAGATCCAGGGCGAGCACGTCATAGGGACGGGGCTGCTTGTACTTGGCCCACGAGGTCCGGCCTCCCAGCACCAGGAATTTCTTCGCCGTGGATGAATAGCCGACGGGGATGTCCCAGCGTTCACTGGAAATGGTGGCCTGGTCCAGACGCTGCCATGTGTTGGGCTCGGCGGAATGAACGGCGGAGATCAAGAGTAGAGTCGACGCGACAAAGTTGAACTGTGTCAATCGACGAAGCTTGTCACGACGCGTTGTGTTCATCAGACGTTCCTCTGGCGAATCAGGCCGGGTGTGTTTCGGGGCACGGGCGGGAATCATTTCGAATCCCGCGGTCTGGCGAAAGCGTGATGCGGAGTTTCACGGTGTCTCCACACCCCGGCTCGGGCACTACCCCTTAGCCCGCATTATTCATGCGACTCCAATGAAATGGCCCCCTTGGGCGTAGATGGCGTTGTGACATCAGCACTTCAACGCCGCAGGGAGGCCGGGCATGAGTTTACAGGGTGTGTTGCCGTTTGTCCTCGATTTCTCGGCGGAGCGGCCGATCGAAGTGGAGGTCTCGCAGGCCCAGTTGACGGACGGGGCCGGGCTGTTGCCGATCCGGCAGTTTGATGAGGCGATTCGATTGACCGCGCGGTTCGCGGCGGCGCTGGGGGACGCGCGGGGGGGCGGGGTGCTGCACTCGAATCTGTCGATGGTCCGTCAGCGGCTCGATGGCATTCTCGCCGACTACGAGGACCAGAACGATCACGACACGTTGCGCAGCGACCCGGCGTTCAAGCTGGTCTGTGATCGTCTGCCCGACGACATC
>JAYTIB010000547.1:0-4290 GCA_043732205.1 Schlesneria sp.
TAATTCATGTTCTTCATTTGCTTCTACCTTTTGTTTTCGGGCTTCTGCTACTGAGGGGTGGTGATCATTCGTGTTGATCACGCTCGCCGGGGCGAGCACCGTCGTGGGTTTCGAATGCGTCCTGCCATCCACTTCGGTCGAATTCCAGTCTTCTGTTCTTACCAGTGAATCGAATGATTCACTCGCCGGGATCGTCCGACATCGATTGTCTCTTTGACCATGAAGGCGAACAGCGAACTCTTGACCGAAGGGGTGGCCAAGAGTTCGCCATAGATCGCGTTTGGAAGAGCTGCGACAGCCTTCGCGTCAGATCACACGTCGTCGACTCTTTCCTACTGGTGTGGCCGCGTGCGATTGGTGTCCAAACAACTCGTCCAGATACTCGTCTGTCAATTTTCCGTCCGCTTCGGACAGAACCTTTCCGGGGAATTGTCCGCATGGCCTCATCTCGCAGTTGAGGCCCTCTGCAATCCGAAGCAACTGCGAATGTGAGTTGTAGTTCACGCCCTGCGTCAGGAATTGGTGTTCGAGGAATTCGGCGACCTCTTCAGCAGTTGGTCGCGTCATCTCAAATTCAAAAGACTTCAGGCGGTTGCGAAACGCGTCTTCGATCTCGTCCGGGTGGGATGTTGTCAGGATCAGGGTGCAGGTGACACTCTCGATCATCTTTCGCAATCGCTTGAGTAGCGGAGGAGCGAGATCCTGAAGCTCATCGATGAAAATGACGAATTCGTCGTGAAGAAACTCCAGACCGAAATCTTGGAGCCGTTCCGCTGTAATCGCGTTTGCGTCGTACTCCCTGTAGTTGATAACGCTGCACGTCGAATCGTTCAGCGGTCGACTGCAGATATCACAATGCCCGCACGGTTCGAACTCGCCGACGTTTCGATCGGTACAGAGCTTCGCACGGGCCACGATCCGTGCCATGGTCGTTTTTCCTGACCCTGTCGGCCCGGTGAGAAAAATGATATTGGGGAGACGTTGTCTCGCCAGCATTCCTATGAGTCTTCTCACCACGGTTTGGTTTCCAACGATCTGCGAAAAGGTGTTGGGACGATCCGCGTCGTAAGCTTTTGCGATGCGAGCGGGTGACGGCATGTTTCGTTCTCCGAAAGTTCTGAACTAAGGATGATCATGGGCTTCCGCAAGCACGCGGAAGAATCCGACTCTGGATCGCTGCAATTCTGCAAACTGCACTGATCTCATTGGCCTTCCTGATCTTGAGATTGCAATTCGTTACTGCCATCCGTCGCTATCTGTTCTGCGGTTGGCAGGTTGGTGAAAGGATTATTGACCCCAAATGGTGGTGACCGTGTTTTCGTAAAACGGAAGTAGATTTGTCGGCCCTGCCTGCGGACGAGGGCTTGGTGACTTTGCCCGTTGACGGCGAGAGACTCGATGATTCCCTCGCCTTCGAGTTGTGCCAGGTGATCTTTAGAGTTGTGCCAGGTGATCTTTAATCGAGTTGCAGCTCAACTGTGTGACCTCCTCAGCGACTCGACGCGTAAAGGCCCTTTTGCCGAAGTTGCTGTGATCCGGAAGGGTCTGTTGGTATTCCGAGTCGCTCATGATGGCTTCGTAAAGCAGTTCCCCCGTCTCCGCTGCATACGGTGAAAGTGACGAGTGCTGACCAGGAATCGGCAAGTTCACAAGGAGCTCGCGGGTTAGGCGATAGTCGTCGGTGCTGAACGCTAACTGGGCATCGGCGAAGAACTCACCTTGCAGATGGGCAAGTTCAATTCGCAGTGAAGTGACCGTGGCAAGCAATCGGTTGAAGATCAGCATCTCGAGTGGCTTGAGGGCGGCTCGGATGCGATTCTGAAATGGGCATGGATATGGGTGGCGATGTTTTAGCGGGAGCAGCAACCTGCGGAGTTGTTCCCGTTGGGGGTTCTGTCCGCTTCGAGGAATTGCGGAAAAGTGATGCCCAAACCCTGACAGCGACCGTTCCGTTTGCTTTGCCATGAGCGACAGAGTCGGGCCAATTGCGGGAACCATCGCTCGCTCATCGGAGATGAGCCAGATGGAAGGCGGAGATGTCGTGGCAACGTCTCGACACGTTGATTCGGACGCGAAGCGAAACAAACTGTCGTGGAGACTGCGAACAACGACAACTTCCGTGTCTTCGAAGCCTGAATCTGCCAACTCCCGAAACTGCGTGATCGTCTCCGCTCGTTTCACGCCTTCCGGAACGATATTGATCAGCCGATCGGCGATCAGATGCTCCGCACCGGGATCGTCGGAACAGATGGTCAGATTGAACGGGAGCCCCAAGCGCCCCGCTGCTCGCGAGAGGAACAACGTCCAAGAAACCACGTCGACACCGATACCCAAGTACTGGCTCAAGCAGTCGGTGATTCCAATCAGTGGGTGCGCGTTGAGAATTTCCGATAGAAGATCCTCATCGGACACTGACGGATTTTTACCGTCGATTTCCAGTTCAGTCATTTGAGCGATCCCGCCCAGGACTGATTCCGGTAGCGGCGAGAGTCATGATCGCCCGGCGGATGTGGTCAGCAAGATTTGGCCAGGCGTCGGCCAGCGACTTCAATTCCGGTGGGAATTGTGATTCTGCGGGGGGAGTGCAACATTCAGTGCAACGCCCTGTGGGAGTGGACTGTAAGCCCTTCTCTTGTATGTCATTGCCAGAATCCGGAACCGGTCTTGAAAACCGGCAGGGATGCAAGTCCATCCAGGGTTCGAATCCCTGCCTCTCCGCTCGTCCGACTGCCCATGAGCCGTGACCTGTTGGCTCATGGGCATCTGCGTTTTCGGGATCTCGTCAGAGCCCGCAGTTTGTGGCGATGTTTGCGGCGTCTTGGGGCGGCGGGAATCCCTGACAGTGGCTTCCCTGTCAGTCCAGAAGCCGGTCCCGGAGCAGCAGTCCGCGTCGGCCAATTCAATCCAGACCACTCCAGACCACTCCAACGGCGGGTGTCACGGCATGCGGACCAATTTCGAGTCGGCAAGGTCCGGGTCGCTCCGACAGTGAGGGCGATGTCGAGGCTCTTGGATCTCGGCCGACGATGCGGTCGCCGTGCCGGACGGGATGTTGCCGTCAGTGTGCTGGACAGGGACCGACTCCCGTTCGACGCCCGTGTAATTACGAACGCTACGACTTTCGCTTGCGTCGCGCCCTTTCCAAACGAGACGATGCTGAGGGTACCGGAGCATCCTCTGCGTACGGGGCGGACGGGCGCTCATGTGGCGGCGACGGGTGAGACGCGCTGCTGGACCACGGTCGGTGATTGCGGAGACAGTCCCAGAACTCCCAGGTGATGGCTCGCGCGAGGAGTCCCTGGTCGTGGTCGAACTGGGTTTCGTAGCTCAGCAGGCAATCGAGACAGGCGGAGACGCAGCGCTCGTGATGCGCCTCACTGACGAAGAGGACATCGGTCAGCTTGCCGGTCCAGTCGGAGGCCGATTCGAGCAGTTCCGCCACATGGCCCGCGCCACCGGGCATGGTGTCGAACAGCACCAGCCCGCAGTGCGGGCCGGCGTCAGTGGGCATCACGAACGAACCAAGTTCGCGGCTGTCGAGACTCAGGAGCTGCGCTCCCGCCAGACGAAACGCATGCGCGAGCGTCGTGGCCACCGCGAGCTCGGCGTTGACGAGTTGTGGAACGTCGATCACCGCGATGTCGGTGACCTGTCGAGCGGTCAGCATCTGTCGTCTGAGGTCATGCTTGACGTGACCGACAAACGTCCCGGTAGCATGGGCTTCAGCCCACGCGGAAGCGTTATCTCCGAGAAACGTGGGCTGAAGCCCACGCTACTTCGACTTTTGTCGCGAACGTCGTTCTTGCCGTTGTATTTCCGGCAGTCGATCCACGAGCGCCCGTTCTTCGTCGGAGCAAACTGTAAGGGGGCGTGATGCTCGTAGGACTTTGGCAAGTCCTCCGGCCGGTGTTTGAAGAAGGAGAGTTCGCTCTCGGAGTACCCGCAGTTCAAGCAGACCGCGAAGCCTCGCTCGCCTGATCCGGAATTGATGACCAGTAACTCTCCGTCTTCTTGATAACGAGCCGTGACTCCCATAAGGCCACCGAAGTCGGGACGTTCGTTGTTGAGGCGGGAGATGGTCAGCAGTTCGGGCTTGCCGATCGGTGGCGTGTGAGCCGCAAGGCGCTAGCCGCGGGTTGTCTTCATCGAACCGCGGCTAGCGCCTTGCGGCTCACGAATTCGGTTTCAACACGAATGGCCGAAAGAGCAACTGTTGCGGTTCGGCCTTTCGCTCGGCGGCACCGCAGACGGAGCAGGGGCCGAGGTCCGCGTTGAAGGAGTAGAACCGAT
>JAYTIB010000548.1:0-1540 GCA_043732205.1 Schlesneria sp.
TCGATGCACGGCGCGATGCAGGCCGAGAACGAAGACGATCCCGAGGGCTTCCTGCTCCAAGAGGCGCGACGAATTCTCGGTGAGAACATCCCGTTCGTCGTGTCGTTGGACCTGCATGGCGTGTTGACCGACCGGATGCTCAAGCACAGCGACGCGGTCGTCGCCTATCACACGTATCCGCACGTCGACTTTTTCGAAACAGGTGCGCGGGCCGCCAAAGTGTTGATGAAGATCCTGACCGAGGGGGCTCGCCCGGTCACCGCGCGGGTCAAGATCCCGGCCCTCGTCCGCGGCGACGAACTGATCACCGACACCGGCTCGATCGGCGAGTGCATTCGGCTCGCACAGCAGATCGAAGCGAGCGAACGCGGACTCTCGGCGGCCGTCATGTGGGGCAATCCCTTCACCGATGTCCCCGAGCTGCGAACCAACAGTTTTGTCGTCATGGATGGGGCTGAAGCCGCCGCGCGAGCTCACGCGATCGAACTGGCCAACGTCTTCTGGAAGCATCACGAAAAGATGCGGGTGCCGCTGACGAGCCTCGCCGACAGCGTCCGCCTGGCGGCCGGGATTGCGTCCGGCACGGTCGTCATGATGGATGCCGCCGATGCCACCAGTTCCGGTGCGTCGGGCGACAGCAACGCGATTGTGCGGGAAGTCGTCCGCCAGCGCTACCGCGGTCGCGTGCTGGCTCCGATTGTCGATCCGGGTGCCGTGCGCCAAGCGTTCGCGGCCGGAGTTGGGGCGACGATTCGCACGAAGATCGGCGGTGCCGTCGATTCCGCGAGATTCCAGCCACTCGAACTGGCAGCCCGCGTCCGGCTGCTGTCCGACGGCAAGTTTCGCAGCGAGTCATTCGGCTGGCCGTGGGACTCCGGCGACACCGCGGTCCTCGAAGCCGACAACATCACACTGGTCGTCGGCACACGCCCGGTCAGCCTGTTCGATCGGTCCTGGTTCCAGGCGAACGGCCAGGATCCGCGGCACTTCAACCTCGTCGTGGTGAAGTCACCGCATTGCGAACATCAGATGTTCGCCGACTGGTGCGCCAAGCTGATCAACGTCGACGCTCCGGGGTCAACCAGTGCGAATCTGAAGAGCCTCGGTCACTCCAAGTGCGAACGGCCGATGTTCCCCTTGGACAATGCGGTGAACTTCGCACCGGTCGCGGACGTCTTTCGCCGGTGACTTTGGACCTACGTCGCTGATCTGACAGTGGTCGTTGTGATTTTAGCCCGGAGGGCGGCAGAGCTGTCGTCAGCCTTCATTGACGAAACGGCCAAGCGAGCGCTGTCGGTTTAGTTCAGCCGATGAATTCGCAGGCCCGTTCCCGGCACGACCAACTGCAACGGGGGATAGGCGTACCCCGCGCCACCGTAGGCGTACGGAATCCCATATCCACTCGGGTTGTTGTGGTTGACGTTGACGGTGCCGCGATGAATCACAGTCGGCCGCATCGTCCCAAACAGGAATTCGACGGTCGTATCGTGCAGGTAACTGGGGTTCGCGTTGTATTCCGCGCGGATGAATGGAATCGACT
>JAYTIB010000549.1:0-4286 GCA_043732205.1 Schlesneria sp.
CTGATCTCGATCGGCCCGCCGGGAAACATCGCCCAGCCGCCGTGATCGCACTGCTGGTCGAGCATGTACGCGGCGCATTCCCTGGCCCGTTCCGACTGACCCTGGCCGAGGAACGCCAGCAGCAGGATGTATTCCGATTCCAGGATCGAGTCGCCCTGCAGTTCGGCGCACCAGTGGCCGTCGGGATGCTGGAGGCTCAGCAGGTGATCGCGCGTCCGTTCAATCGCGGGTGCCAGACGCATCGCGATGGCTGCGGCGTCCACGGATGGCCCCGTCGTTGAAGCGACGGTCGAACCATCCCGTGCCGCTGAAGATCCCAATTCTCCCGAACTCATTTCCGGCCCGTCCTTGCTCGAATCCCTGAGACACCACGGGCCGAATCCCCGCCGCTGCGGCGCACCTGCCGACATTGGAATTCAGCCCCGTTTCATCGGGCCAGATGCTAAGGGGGGACGCTTGATCGTGCAATCGCAGGTCATTTGTCATTTGTTGTTTGTCAGTTGTCGTTTGTCATTTTGTCCCTCAGCCCTCTTCCCTCTTCCCATCAGCGTCGTCATCACTCCCGGATTCGGACGGAGCGTGAACTGCACTCCCAGCGTGATGTTCTGACCCGGTGCCAGCGTGAATTGAAACCGCTGCGCGATCATGGCCAGGGCCAGCGTCATTTCCAGCATCGCGAACGTGTTGCCGATGCAGATCCGCGGCCCGGCTCCGAACGGGAAGTAGGCACAGTGGGGAAGCCGGCGTTCGAAGTCGTTCCGCCAGCGCTCGGGGACGAAGTCATCCGGCTGGTCGAAGAAGCGGGGATCGCGGTGGACCACCGATTCGGGCATCAACACCGTCGTCCCGCGCGGACAGCGATAGCCCCCGACGTCGGTGTCGACGAGTGCTTCGCGACCGACAACGAACGCCGGCGGATACAACCGCATCGACTCCAGCAGCACGTGCTCCGTTTCCTTCAGATGCGGCAGGTCATTCAGCGTCGGTGTCCGTCCCGCCAGGACCGAGTCGACTTCCGCATAGACGCGCGCCGCAGCGTCGGGATGCTGGCCCAACAGATACCACGACCACGACAGCGCGAGTGCGGTCGTTTCCTGTCCGGCGAGAAAGATCGTCAGACACTCGTCACGAAGCTGCTTGTCCGACATTCCGGCCGCGGACCCCTCATCGCGCGCGGCGAGCAATCGCGACAACAGATCCTCGCGGTGTTCACCCCCGGCCCGACGCTGGCGGATGAACCCATAGACGATCGCGTCGAGATCACGCACCGCGTGTCGCAACCGGCGGTTTCCAGCAGTCGGAATCCACATCGGCATCTGCAACGGCCGCGTCAGCCGATGGACAAATTCCTCCTGCGTCACCGCCAGTGCCGCGCGCACCTTTTCCGCATGGCCATCGCCCTCCGCACCAAACAAAGTCTTGGAGGCGATCCCCAACGTCAGAGCCATCATCTCTTGCAACACATCACGGTTGTCACCAACTTGCCAGCGGTTCAACATCCGTTCGGTATGGTCGACAAGCGATGGGACGTATTGCTCAATCTGCGCCCGCCCGAACGCCGGCTGAGCCAACCGTCGCTGCCGCAACCAGAAATCCCCTTCACTGGTCAGCAGCCCCTTGCCCAGAACAATGGGATTGATCCGCAACCCAAAATGCTTGCGAAACAACCGGGCCTGCGTCACCAGCACCGACTCGATGACCGCCGGCTCGGTCACCAACCAGACCTTGCGGAAGGCAAACTGCAAGTACGCCACGCCGCCATAGTCCCGCGCCACATCGCGCATGAACCCCAACCGATCCCCTTGAAACGCCGCCAAATTCCCCCACAACCAATGGCCACGCGGCCCGGGCGGACGACCGCGTTTGGTAACAAAGCGAGCCTGTGGATGAGTTTGCAAAGTCATGGCGCGACATTCGTTTCATGAGTGAAGGGGTCGGGAGTCTTTTTCCGGTCGGCGATGTGACGGCTTGAGATATTCGAACCGCAGTCTCGCCGACCTGAAAAAGACTCCCGATCCCCTCGCGCTTCACTTTGATATGGAGTGCGGAGGCTCGACTCCGCTTTGGAATTTTGGAATTCTTTCATCCGCCGAAGATCTCCGCAGTGCAAGCCGCCGGCGGCGAAGAAAAATGGGAAAGCGGAGTCGAGCCTCCGCACTCCACAGGGGTCGGTTGCACACACCGGTGTCTGTAGCACGGACGCCTCGTCCGTGCGGGGCTGTGGCGCGGGGCGAGACTTGGCGTGGCTCGCACGGACGAGGCGTCCGTGCTACGGAAGGCAAAAAAAAACTCGCGCGCCGGGCTGCGCCCGTCGATCAAGACCGAAGAGTAAAGACGGTAAAAGAAGAGTAAAAGAAGGCTACGGAGTCATCACGCCAAGACAGACCACCCGGAAACCGAAGTTGCTGACACGGCTGTCGGGCGCGTACCTGCTGCGAAGGGCCGTGCGCGTGCTCCCGGCATAGTTGCCCCAGGAGCCGCCACGCAGCACACGATACTCCGAGCCGCTTGCGACACGCGGGTCCGGCGTCGGGATCGTGCCTGATCGCTTCAAATACAGTTTCGCGTCGTACACGTCGTCACACCACTCAAACACATTGCCGTGCATGTCGTACAGGCCGAACGCGTTCGCCGGAAACTTTCCGACCGGCGCGGTGAAGACGTAGCCGTCGCGGGCGCTGATCGCGTTCTTGAAGTTGATCTTCTCTTTGGCCGTTGCGTCCGCGGTGTTCCCCACGCGAGCCACCCCTTCCGGATCATCACCGTGCGACCACAGCGTATTTGTCCCCGCCTTGCAGGCGTATTCCCATTCCGCTTCCGTCGGCAGCCGGTACGTCTTCCCCTCCTGCCGGCTCAGCCACGCACAGAACTTCTGCGTGTCGTTCCAACTGACGTTGACCACCGGGTGCTCGTCCGTCTGTGCGAAGCCCGGATTCTTCCATGTGTACTTCGGGTCTTGCACGAAATTCCCCTTCGTTTCATCGAACCCGAAGCCCCCCTTGCCATCCGCCTCGGCTTCTGTCTGATACCCGTCGTCGGTGACGAACTTCCGGAACTGACCGACCGTCACCTCGTGCTGACCCAGATAAAACGGCTGCGAGATTTTCACCGGATGCGGCGGACGTTCGTCTTCGAAGTCCGACTCCGTCGCATCCCACTTCGCAAACTTGGCCGCCAGTTCCTTCGGCGTCAGTTGGCTGCCCATCGTGAATGTCCCCGCCGGGATCAGCGTCAGCTTCATCCCCGTCGCGGCCGACGTGATCAACTTGGGTGATGGATCGATACGGCGGATCAATTGCAGATCGACCGAGTCGGTAATCAGGAACCGGGGCGACTGCAAATCGCGGCCATTCGACTGCGACTTCACCAACGACACCACCTTCGGCTTCACCCGCTCGGCCAGCGTTCCCATCGTCACCGATCCCGTCGCAGACAAGGCTTCGAGTTCGTCGAGCAAACATTTCGTGAACGCCCCGTGACCCCAATCCCTGTGCTCGAACGCCTGTTCGTTGGCCGAGCAGGATCGCCGTGTTTCCCGGCACGTCGGCCAGCTTCAGCTTCGCCCCGAACGCCCGGCCGCGCGGACGGTTCGGACTGTTCCGACAACAGTCGGCCACCAGCACCCGGTTCCCCGCCGGACACAACTGCAGCGCCGTCAACAACTCCGACATCTCGATCAGACTCGTCGGGTCCGGTTCGATCAACGCCTGACCGTTCTTGTCGAACACCCTGCGGCCCTGACTGTCCTTGACCTCGCGAATGGAGGTGTCGTACGGGCAGTAGCACGCCGAATCGGTCCCCTCGTACTCGACCCCGTGCCCGAACAGACCGACGAAGACCACCCCCGCATCGTTCCCCTGCCGCTTGAGCGCGGTCAACTTGTCCCGCACGGACTGCTGCTTCGCCTGCGCTCCCAACAACAAGTCCACCGTATAGCCCGACCGCTTGAGCACCTCGCCCAACGCCTTGGCGTCGATCTCGGGGAACTCCAGCGCCGGCTGATTCATCTCCTTGTGCTGGTACTTCGCCACGCCGACCAGCAGGGCGTATTTGACCGGCTTGTCCTGGGCGGCCAGCGATCCGGCGCCCAACAGCGCCGCGAGGAGGAAGACGACGGCACGGGATGGCATGGGATGTCCTTTGGATATTGCCCAGGGGGTCGGGAGTCTTTTTCAGGCCGCGGATTATACCTCACGCGGCCGAAGGTGAGTCGTTTAACCGCGTGGGCATCGCCCCGCGCGTGAGCGGTGATTCACGCTCAAAACACGCGGGGCGATGCCCACGCG
>JAYTIB010000550.1:0-4285 GCA_043732205.1 Schlesneria sp.
CCCAACGGGGCAGCCCTAAGTTAGCCCAGGGCAAGCGACCATCGGGAGCGCCGCCCTGGGTAGCGACCGTCACAGAGTTTGGAGCCCTGAAGGGGCGGCCCGATGTCCATCGAATGAAGAGTGCCGCCCCTTCAGGGCTTGGTATTCCCAACAATCCGCCAACCCAGGGCGTTGCCCTGGGCTGGCATCACACCGCCCCCTTGGGGCTGAAATCCCAAACGGCGCAACTTCAAAACTTACGCGTCGGGTTAGTAAAGTCAGTGCCATCAGGCGCTCGCCCCCGGTCTGCAGGAAATCACCGGCGGCTAGCGCCTGGCCGCTCACTTCACACAACTTTCAAACAGAGTTGGATCATGCTCGCGCCGCTTCGTTGATGCCAAGGTCCGTTCAATTCACGGCTTTCGCAAGACCTGTCGTCAACGTGGCAGGTACGCATCGGTCGCGGGTCTGGGATCGATGATCGCATCGGCTTCGGGCAGGCCGACCGCTTGACGTTTTGCCGCGTCCCAAACGATGGGCTTCTGCAGGCGCAAAGCCAGCACGCCGAGCATTCCGACTTCGGTGATGCGGGCGCCGATCTCGAACGGCGAGTACGATTTGGCGTCTCCGGCACAGGCCAGCACCCACTCGAACATGTGCGAGTTGTTCACCTGACTCCATCGAGGTCGCTCCCCCTTGGCCGCGCGTTTGGGATCCCACTTGAGCACTTCGGTGTCGATCCGGGGCTGAGTCTTCGCGATCTTGGCCACCTCGGGTTGATTGGCTCCCTGGAAGTCACTCGCACCTTTCAGACGGATGTTGCAGTCGGTGTTCCACAGTCCGGCCGAGAGCGTTCCTTCGCTGCCCACAATCAAGCAGCCGGTCGAGCCGACAGGACCATTGGTGATCTCGTTCGGCGGAACGTGTTTGTCCCCCGAGTAGAAGTACAGTTTGACCGGCCCCCGCTTCCCTTTGGCGGCAAAGTCGAACTTCACGGTACAGCGTGTCGGGTATGACTCATGTCCCAGATCGTCGCCCGTCGCTTCGATGCGCGTGGGGGCGTCGAGGTCCAGCGCCCGGTAGGCCAGTTGAAAACCATGACAGCAGAAGTCGGCCATCGAACCACCACCAAAGTCGTACCAGCCGCGCCACTTGCCGGGGTGATAGATCTCGTTCTTGTAGGGACGTGCCGGAGCCTTCCCCAACCAGAAGTTCCAATCGAGACCTTCAGGAATCGGATCGTTTGTGGCGGGACGATCGACCCCATTGGGCCAACCATGAGCCGGATGCCAAACATGGACCTCGGTGATGGTTCCCAGCAGGCCCGATTGAATGACTTCGAAGCTCCGTCGAAAGCCCTCGGTGGAGCAACCTTGGTTCCCTGTCTGGGTCGCCAACTTGGGATGACTCTTCGCCAGCTTCTCCAAGGCGCGGCATTCGGCGACGGAATGGGCCAGCGGCTTTTCGCAATAAACATGCTTGCCGGCTTGCAGCGCCGCTTGGCAAATGGGGACGTGCCAATGGTCGGGCGTGCCGATGATCACCGCGTCGACGCCCGTCTCCTTGTCGAGTAACTCGCGATAGTCGTGATACGACCTGGCATTGGCCAGCCCCTTCACTTGCAGCGCACTGTCTCGCTGCCGTTTGTCGACATCGCAAATGGCGACGATCTGCTGATCGATTTTGGCGAGTTCCGGAATCAAGTAACCCCGCATCTGCCCGCCCATCCCAATGCACGCGAACGACAGTCGCTCGTTGGGCGATTGGCCCGCCAACAGGCCCGCTGGCAGAATTGTGGGAAAGCCAATGCCGATCGCAGCGGCAGATTGAACGAATCGACGACGGGAAAGTTTGTGAGGCATGATGACGTGTGCGTCTTTCCGGGGTTGGGGGACAACTCATTGCCAAAGGTTGCGATGGATCGCGGTGTGAAGCGGTTTGAAGTGGTGGTCAGAAATTTATTGCACCAGAGTGTGAGCCCGAAACGGGGAATTCAAGGGCACAGCGAGGGAAACCCGCGGCCCAAGTGGGTAGTGGATGGTGGATGGTGGGTAGCAAAGACAGACGCATGCGTTTCTTGTCCCCTCTCCCCCGTCTTCGGGGGAGAGGGTTAGGGTGAGGGGGCCGAGTGGAAGGACGACGCTCATCCACGAATCTTCGCGCCGCATGAAGATTTCGAACAGAAGGAAACGAAGAGAACGAAGGGCGGACGGGGCAATCGCCGTTGGGTGTCATCGCCGAAACCTCGCCCTCAAGAACTCCTTCCTTCGTTCCCTTCGTTTCCTTCTGTTCAACACAGTTGGGGCCGATGGTCGCGCCATGTTTTCCGTGGTGAATCATCCGGGACAACTTGTGGCTCTGATGGGGCGATGTTCGTGGCGCCGAGCGGCATCTCGAAGCAACCGCCGCTGTCGCGCCCGCCTCACCCAGTCTATCCCCGACTCCTGTCGCAGAATCAATGGTCGTGGTTTGGAATGAGCGGCCGAACTCGCGTATCGTCCGCAATCGCGCGGCCAGTTTCCCCGGCTGAACCGCTCTCCCGTCTCTCTGGAGTTTCGCCCATGAATCGCTCGATCCTGTTCGTGACGACCGCGTGGCTGACCGTTGGCCCGAATCTGTTTGGCTGGTCGCAAGACAAGCCGCCAGCCGGGGACGAAAAGCCCGCCGCGAACGTCGACGTCGCCGCGAACATCGCCCAACAGAACTCCGTCGCCGAGCAATACAATGTGATCCTCCGCGGCATCAAAGGTCGTGCCGACGTGGCGGCACTCGAAGCGGAAATGACCGCCGCTCAAAAGGCGGTCGCGGAGTCTGAAGCCGCCGATCCCGATTTGACGGAGGCGCGCGGAGCCCAGCGGGCAGCCGCAACAGCATTGCGATCGCTCGTCGAACAGCAACTGGCCGTGCATCCGGAAGGGGCCAAGGCACTCTCGCAATTGAAGACCCTGCGCGACGAGCGCGCGGCCCTGCTGTGGGACGCCGCTCTCGCGCAGTTCCGGATCGACAGCCCGCTGTCGCCGATCAGCCGCGCTCTGGCCGACGATGTGGAACTGGTCGAGTTGCAGGCAAAGGTCCAGTCGGCGTCGCCGACCGATCGCCCCGCAGCGCAGGCGGCCGTTCAAGCGCGGCGGCAGAAAAAGATCGCCGAACGGGAGGATGGGAAATCGCTGTTGGCTGAGGTCGAAGCGGCACGGGGCGCGGCCGACAAGCTCGCGCAGACGATCGTCGTTGTCGAAGAGCGCCTCGCGCCGCTGCGGAAGCAAATGGAATCCGCCGAGTCGACCGGTCTCGTTGAAGCGCAAGCCGCGGTTAACAGGGCGCTCGACAGGGAACACTTGAAGCAACTGCGCGCGACGCACGCGGCCGCGATCGAAAAGTACAACGCGCGCGTCAAGGCACTGATCGCCGCCGATCCGGACGCCGAGCGGCTGAAGGTTGAGTACGAAAAACTTGGCCAGCAGGTGCGCGACCTGCGTAAAGCGGTCACGAAGCCGCAGGAGTAATCGGACGCACCCGGTCAGACGGCGGTCGCTGTCGTCGACACACCGACAGTTCGACCGCCCGCCTCTTTCGCGCTGCCCAAAGCGATACCCCTTCGTTTAACCGGCCAAGTGTCAGTAACCCAAAGCATGAGCGAGGGGAAACTCAGGGAAATTCCACCATCACTCGCCCTCGCTTACGCATCGGGTTGGTAAAGTCAGTGCGATTGAGCGTCAGCCTTCCGCCGCGCATCAACGCCGAACTGTTCGACTTGAAGAGTCGAACGACGGAACGCGGCGAACAAAGAAAGGAAAGAGGCGGGTGGTAAACCACTCGCCTCTTTCCTTCGTTGTAGCAATCGAGCTCAGACCGTGTGGTCAGACCTCACGGCGCGGCGGGCGCGGCCTTCTTCTTGGCGGCCTTCTTGGCGGCCTTCTTCGCTGGGGCCTTCTTCGCGACGGCCTTCTTTGCGACCTTCTTCACGGCCTTCTTCGCTGCTGCTTTCTTCTTTGCCACTTGCAAGTCCTCCTTCCAGAAGTTTGCGTGACTGTCGTTGCCGTTGGCACACCGGGCTAAGCAATCGGCAGGACGAGTCACCATCGAATCCGTTCGACCTGTCAACCCTGACAAGCCGCGTGTCAGGTCATCCGGGTCTGTCGAGTGCATCCTGAATCGCGGCAGCAATTCGAAGACGTTGACTTGACAGCACTGATCCAAATGTCCTGACACCAAACTGGGCGTCATCCTACGTATTTCGAAAAATACTTCAAGCCAATTCCATGCAATGAAGAAGAGAAAAATCACGTTTTGCAAAAGTTTGCGCGAG
>JAYTIB010000551.1:0-4281 GCA_043732205.1 Schlesneria sp.
CAACGAAACGAACTCGCCCGAGCCTCACACTACGAATCCCGTAACATCCTCCCGCCACTCAAGAACCGCCTCAGAACCTAAAGCGGACAGTAGAAGTACGAACAGCGCGGCAGTCGAGCCGCGACCGTGACCGTGTGTCGGAAAGATCGGAGTCACCGTCGATCTGCTGGTGCTGGACCAGTCGCTCGCGCGATGGGGAAAAGCGACTCCGGGCTTGCGTGGCCGAAGTCGTGGGAATGCAGGGCGAATGTCGCTTTCCGATGTTTCACGACTTCGGCCACTGTCGCGGTCAAGATCCGAATCAGAAGGCGGTTCCCGTGACGGTTGTTTTCCCGGCTGATTGGGCTTCTCGATCAGAAGGAGTCCTCTTACCCGATGGCTTTCATGGCCGCAAACACGGGTGCCAAGGGTGTGCCCGGCTGGGCATACGGGTGCTGGCGACGATGGGGATTGCGGGTGCCCTGCTTCGCCGCGAGTGATTGGCGAACCCCGTACGGATCGTCCCGGAAGAGTTGCAGCGTTCGAGCTTCGGATGTCAGGGCCTGATCGAGCAAGTCTGGCGGGGGATTGCCCACGCCGAGAAACGTGAAGTCCACCTTGTCCGCGATTCCCATCGCCTCGACACACGTTTGGAAGTGGTGGGTGATGCGATCCCGCTTGAAGTCCAGTGAGATGGCCGTCACTCGCTGCGGGAATTTTCCCGTCAGTTCCCAAAAGCGGCCGAAACTGAAGAGCATGTTGGTGAAACTGTCTGTCGCAAACCACTCGGTGGTGACCCGCTGCTCGCAAAGATCGAAGTCGAAATAGCGCGACTCCGTCGCGAGGCGGTGATAGCTGATGGACTCCGGCAGGTAGCAACGACCGTCGGGTCTCGATTGACCACCGGAGATGACTCCCAAAGTCCGCGTCCCCTGCTCGGAAAGTTCACGGCAGAATTCACGCACATGGTCCACGAACACCGTGGCATGATCGCGCTGATAATCCAGCAGAATCCACGACTGGTCGAGTCTGGGATCGCCACCCAGCCAGACGCCGTGACAGAAAAGAAACACCGCATCGTCAAAATCATCGCCGGTCATCCGCAATCTCCTTGGTTGAAGTTTGTGACTCAGGTCATTTGTGATCGGCCATTGGGAGCGGGACCACTTTGGCCAGCCGGAAGCCCACGCGGTGACCTTCAAACCCGGGGGCATAGTCGTGGCGATCCGCGGAACGGCAGTCTCGTCCGGCGCTGCTCCAACTTCCACCGCGCAGGATTCGATTCTTGGTCTTGCCGGGACCGTGGGGATCCGGCTCGTCAGTGATGGCATATTCCTTCTTGTGCCAGTCATGACACCACTCCAGGATGTTGCCATGCATGTCGAAGAGGCCGCGGCCATTGGGTCGCAGGCTGCCGCCAATCCGGGTCGTGTCGTTGCTGGTGTCCAGGTAATTGGCGTAGAGCGGTAACAAGACACGGTCGCTTCCGAAGCCATACGAGGAACGCAGGCCCGAGCAGCGGCTGGCGTATTCCCACTCAGCTTCGGTCGGGAGCCGGTAACCCAACCGTTCGGGATGGAACGGGCGGTCGTCCATTTCGGAGTCTGGTTTGGAAAAGTCAGGAACGCCGTAACACTGATCGCCGTCCGTGCCGCCCCCCTTCGCCGTCAGCCACTGGCAATAGTGGACCGCACCGTACCAGGTCACGAAATTCATGGGATGTGCGGGCGTGGGACTCTTCTTGTCATCCAGTTTGGCTTTCTTTCCCGTCGCCCGTTCGAAGTGCTGCCACTGGCCCACAGTCAGCTCGCGGTCACACACGGCAATCGGCCGGGTCAACCGCACATGATGCTGGGTTTCATCGTCGGAACGCGCGTTTTCCGAAGCCGGCGAGCCCATCTCGAACTCACCGGCGGGAAAGACCACGAACGTGAATGAATCTTCGAATGGCTGCCCCTCGAATTCGCCATGCACGACATCGACAAACCAGTCGCGCTGACCGGTCGGATCATGGGCCAGCGCGGTCTGATCAACCTTCGTGACCACCTCCGTTTTTTCCCACTTTCGCAGCAGCCAACCGGCCGCTCCATGGATGGCCGAACGAGGATCGTTCCGATACCAGTTCTCAAGTGTCGCGATCAGCTTCGCACTGCGAGACTGCGGGATGTCGGCGAAGGGGAATTCCCCCAGCGCGAGGATCAGGCCGCAGCGAATTGACGGAGATTGCGAGACCGCGGGCGACGGCAGATTCTTGGGCGGCACGGCGGCGGCCATTTCGAGCGCATCGAGCAACTGGTCTGGCGTGACGCCGCGGGGGGTTGGCACGGCTTTGACCCAACCCTGTGGACCGGCATCGAGCAGTTGGTCTGCCGTCGCTCGCCGGGAACGCTGGCGGTGTGCGAACTGCGCCAGCGCCTCCGGATCGTCGTGGTATTCGAGCGCATTGCAGGCGTGGACCGTGTCCTTCAGTCGCATCAGCGATACGGCCGCGCCTGCGCGTTGCTTGCCCAGCTTGATGCGCTTCACGTCTGACAACTCGGCACCCGGTTTCAATGCGGCAACCCTTTGCAATTCGGGGAGCATCGCGTCCTGTTGCTCGGTCGCCAGTGGAAACAGGATTTCAAACTGCGCCGGTTCTGCGTCGACCAGCAATCCGGCAATCTTGGGGATATCGTCGGCGGCATAATCTCTCAGGGCCTGAGCCGCCGCCACGCGTTCCGTTTCCCGCAGTGCGCCATCACGAAATCGTGCTTCGAGATGTGGCACCAGCTTTGCCGCCAGGGGCCGCAATGATTCCAGCAGCGTCGCTTGGTGGATCGGGTGTTCGGCCGTGAGACGCTCGGCAAGGAACACGATATCCGCTTCCTTCCAAGCGTCCGACGGGGTCCACTGCGCCAATGCCATGCCGGCCCGCAATCGGGCCTTCAGGATCGTGCCTTGTTGTTCCGAAGTCCGCGCCACGGGACTGTCGGTCCCGCGAAAGGTCCGCCACAAGTTTTCCGCGAGGCGATCGGTTCGCGCCGATGGCTTGTCCGGCTTGGGCACCAGTCGGTCCCGGATGATCGGGAATTCGTCGAACGAACAATCCAGCAGGCGCTCGGCGAGGTATTTCGTTTGCGAGTCATCGACATCCAGCAGCGCGAGGCTCGCGTGAAGCCGGACCGACTCGGCAGTAGAGAGTTCCTCGCGTCGAGTCGGTTTGACGGCCGATGGGGAATCGTGTACGCCGGGGCCAACTGATACGGCAACGGCCTGATGGACCTTCCCCGTTTTCAATGCGTCCCGCAGTAACGGATCGGCCCAACGGCGGTAGCCAGGAAGATCATGATCGAGCAATCGTGGCAGTTCCCAGGGAACGGCCGAGACGATCTGCGCCACCAGCCGACGGCCCTGATTTCGCCCATTGGTCTCCCAGGCCAGACCGGTCAGCAAGCCCAGCGTCATGACGATCAACAACGTGTGATAGCCGTATGAGCGAGTCGCAGCGCGCATCAAGCGGCGCTGCTCACGCGAACGACGGCGACGCGGGACTCCCATTTGAATTGCCAGGTATTCGAAAATGGACGGAAAGAAACGCCGCTCGCTAGTTCGACTCCATTGAATGGTCCGTTCGGCCAACGCGAGTTCCGCGCGGCCGGCCCAGGTTTCACGCTGCTTGCGGGTGAGCCAGTCGCGTATCGACGGCACGAGGTAGTCGTGCGTGAGTTGGTAATAGCGCTGGCCCGCGACAGACGGTCCGCCGGCATGCGTTCCATCATCGTGGCTTGCCGGATTGGTGGGCGTGATCAGTCGGAGGTCACCATCGAGAATGCGGAGCAACTCGTCGAAGTCCTGGGGTCGCCCCGAATAATCGGAGGCCTTCAGCAACTCCTGATGCGACAGCATGTGCCCCTTGATGTCCGTTCCCGTCTGCGGCAGCAGAGCCTTCAGAACATTCTGAGCCGCTTTCTGATGCCGCCGATAATTCGGATCGGCCATCGCGGCCGAGAACGTCTCTTCGAGGAACGTGAAGCCGACCCCTTCGATCCCGCCGATGTCCCTGAGTGTTTTCGGAAGCCACGGCTTGCCCTTCACCATCTCGGCGAACAGTGCCAGCCGCACGGAGATCACCCGGCCGTTCTGAGACAGTTCTTCGACGGCTTTTTTGATGAACGCCGTTTGCTCGGCGGTGACCTCGCTCTCCAGCCGTCCATAACCCTTCCCGAACGCCGCCAGCACGTTTTCCGCGTGGATGTGATCGAAGAGGTCCACGAACATCGAGTTCTGGCCCTGAAGCAGCGGGACGTTCAACTGGCCCGCCAA
>JAYTIB010000552.1:0-4278 GCA_043732205.1 Schlesneria sp.
GTTGTCGGATCCTGGGGATTCCCGTTGTCACCCGGTTTGCCCGGCGCGACCTTTCCCGGCACTTTCGGATTGGCCGGGTTTTCGGCCGCCGTTTCTAGCGGTGTCCCAAACGGGTTCTTGTCCATGCCGACGTTGTTGCCGAACGACGAGATCAGCCATCCGATCCCCACAATGACGAGAACCAATCCCCCGAACGCACACAGATACTTGAGCAGATCCTTGTTCAGGAATGATTCCGGTGCGTCATCGGGATCATCGACGGGTGCCCGCTTGGGAGGCATCGCCTTCTGACCCGGTGCATTCGGCTTGGCCGTTTTCGAATCGGCCGAGTGCGAATCAGCGGGCTTGTTTTTTGAAGTGGAACGCGGCGCAGTGTCATTCGCATCCGACTTGCCGGTTCGCGGTTTGGATTTGCGGGCGACCGCATCCGGCGCGTCGTTTTCATCGTCACCGTCCGGCTCGTCAACGGCACGAGATCGGGCTCGGTTCGGACTGGACGTTGATTCCTTCGCGTTGGGTTTGCCGGTCTTCGGCTTGGATCTGCGACTGACCGCATCCGGTTGGGCTTCGTCTTCACCCTCGTCCGTCTCGTCAGGTTCGTCGCGATCGGTCTTGGACCTTCGCGGCTGCGATTTATAGGAACCGGGTTCCGTTTCCGCCGGCTCGTTGGTCGTGGTCGACCGGCTGGGTTTCCGACGGACAGGCGACCCACCGGCGGGCGCAACATGGTCCGGAGTGACCTGATTCTCGCGTTCTTCGTCCGACGCGAGGTAACCGTCGTCGCTGTACCCCTCGTCCTCCATCTCACCCTGATCGGTGCTCTGATCGTCATCCGACAGATCCCCCAGGATTTCACGCGAGATCGCGGCCTGGGTCAGGCTGGCATTCTTCAGTTCGTCGAGCAGATCGGCCGGTGTCTGGTAACGGTCCTCCGGCTTCTTGGCCATCATCCGCCGAATCACGGCGGTCAATCCCTCGGGCACACCCGGATTCTTGTCGCGCGGGTCCGGGATGGGCTTGACGGCGTGCGCCTGCAACTTGTTGGTGACGCTGCCCTCGGGATACGGGGGCGAACCCGTCAGCATCTGATACCACGTACACCCCAGCGAGTACAAATCGCTGCGAATATCGGCGAGCTTGCTGCTGCGCGCCTGCTCCGGGGACATGTAGTCCACCGTGCCGACCGTGGTCCCGGCCCGGGTGATGTTGGTTTCAAGCGTGTCGTCGATCGACCGGGCCAGGCCGAGGTCCGTCAGTTTCACCACGCCGTTGCGGCCCACCATCAAATTCGACGGCTTGATGTCCCGGTGAACGATGTTCTGCTCGTAGGCATGCTGCAGCGCGGAGGCGACCTGCTTGATGATCTCGATCGAGCGGCGGATCGGAACGACCCCGCGCTTCGAGACCATGTCGAACAGATCCCACCCTTCGACATATTCCATCGCGATGTACAGGAAGCCGTCGGCTTCGCCACTGTCGAACACCGCGACGATGTTGGGGTGCTTCAATTGCGCCGCGGCCTGGGCTTCAGCACGGAATCGCCGCACGAGGATGGGGTTCGCGGCCTTGTCCCGCGGCAACACCTTGAGCGCCACGGTCCGCTTCAATTCCGTGTCGCGCGCCAGGAAGACGGCCCCCATGCCCCCCGCGCCGATTTTCTTTTCGATCAGATACTTGCCGAGCCGCTTCAATTCCGTCAGCGGTGGCACCGCGTCCCCCGCTCCGGCGGGACTCTTGACCGCAGCCTTGTCATCCGCAGTCATCGCAGACCTCGACTCGGGTTCAGGATGGAAACATCAAACAGCCGAACCAGCGGAAAGACGGCAGCCTGGGAAATGACTCTGAGATACGGGCATCGTGCGGACGGAACGAAGCTGCCAATCGTGACCACACGGTTCAACTCCGGACGAAGTTCGCGGAACGATCTTTCAGACGGAGCCAGACGGCGGCGGAGTGTACCACCCACCCCGGAGCATCGTCAAAAGAGCGGGGAAAATCTGTCGAACGCGGGTGTGCATCTCAGTTCTGGGTGAAATCGAATGAACAGGTTGTTGTCGACTCTGAAGGAGTAAGGCGAGCGGCAGTTGAATGCTTGTCCCCCTACGAGCACGACGCCCCTACGAGCACGACGCGCATACGAGCACGACGCGCATACGAGCACGACGCGCAAGCGAGTGTGTCTGTGAACTCACACACTCACTCGCTTGCGCATCGTGCTTGTATCTTGCGCATCGTGCTTGTATGCCGATACCTGCTGCTGTCCCAAGAACCGCCGCGACTTCGACAGACTTGGATGAACTGCCTTTCGGATTCCACCCAGAATCGTGACGCACACCCGTCGGCGGCTTGCCAGGTCGGTCGGCGGCGCTGGTCGTGCGATTGAACCGCTCATGTCGCGTGCTGAAGTGCGGAGTCGGTCCAACTGGTCTTGGAGTCGTCCCGTTCCGGGCGTCCCGCCGATGGACCGGGGCTTGCCGCCGGTCCGGACAGCGATTGATGCAGCGCTTCCGCCGTCAACGGTTTGATGAACATCCCGTCGACGTTCAAATCGGTGCATCGCAACACGCGATCCGGCTTCAACGCGGCGGTCACTGCGAACAGGCATTTGGACCGGCGGACCCGGTCTGGTGGAAGCAACCGGAGCGCTTCGAGCGTGTCGAATCCCTCTTCGCCGGGCAGGTCGATGTCGACCACGATCACGGAATAATCGTTGAGCATCACCGAGTAATACGCCCGCGGACCGTTGGGGACGACATCGACCTTGAAGCCCTCGGTTTCCAACGCCGCGACGGCCTTGGCCTGTTGCAGCGGGTTCCGCATCATCAGCATCGCCCGCTTCTCGGCATGGGAGCCCAGATGCTCGGCATGCGTGAGCTTGGAGTGGGACGGCGTCTCGGATGGCTCGTTCAGCGGATCGACCGATGGCATGTCCACCAGCCGCATCAGTTGCTGGGCCTGCTGCCGCAGCGTCTTCCACTGGGCCCGCCATTCCTTGGTCTGGCTGGAGTCGGCGGGATGACTGGCGAGTTTCAGGATCTCGGTTCCGTGGGCCGCGATGTCGCGGCGCAACGACAGCAATTCACGCGTCGCCTCAAACCGCGCGGCTTCGGCGGACGCGCGGCGTTGTGTCAGCGAGGCCACTTCCCCCCGCAGGACATCCCGCTCTTCCGCCAGCTTGACGGTGAGGCGGTCAACTCTCGCGTGAAATTCGGACTGCAAGATCTCCAGTGCCTGAGCCCGATCGACCTGGGCCGCGAGTGTCTGACGGTCCAGCAGCACGAATGCGACCAGGAACGCCGTCTCACCGAACAACCAGGCCAGCCAGACCAGATGCGTAAACCAGAGAGCCGGGTCGCTCGTCGTCAACACAGGCAATGTGCTGAAGACCAGAACCAGCCCGTGCCCCGCCAACGACGCAGCCACGGTCGCCAACAGGGCGGTCACGTCACGATACAATGCCACCACAACGAGCCAGGCGAACAAGTGCAGATGAGTGTCCGGTCGACCTCCGGAAATCTGCCACAGCAGCGCAGACATCACCCCCTGCGATACCACCACGGTCCATCGGGTCCACATGCTGCCGGGAGAGCGCAAGACCATCGCCAGCGGCAGGACGCTCAACACGCCGACCCAGATGACCGCCGCCGACAGCGTGTCCAACCGCGCGTGCTGCCAGCGGGTGGCCATCGCGATGCTGGTCGACAGAATCACCGCCCACTGGGCAACCAGCAACCAGAAGATCTGGGAGTCCGCCCGTTCGCGCTGCGCCAACAAGCCGGCTTCGAAACGCTGCGCCAACTGGGACGCGGATTCTGTGGCGGGGGATCGCCGATTGAGCCAGTCCAACATGTTTCGATCTCCGTCAGGAAGGCCCGCGGGAAATGCCCCGGCGGGCGGACCGCCAACAGGGGACGCACCCCTCCGTCGACGTTGTCCTTTCGAAACATAGCACTCAGTTTTTTGGCGGGAGTTGGAAAGCTTTCCAGAGAACATGAATCGTCCGCGCGGGTTGCTCCGGTTGCTCCGGTTGCTCCGGATGCACCGGATGCAAGGCGCTCAGCACACAGCCGACACCGCCTAACCCTGAGCCAACGGCAACGGCTGGGAGGTGGAAGCGTCCGTCCCCGCAGGCACTGTCGGCACAGGAATCGGCGCTGGCGTCCCACACCTTCGCCGTTGGCTCAGAGCTTGTGAATCTTTGTAGCGTGGGTTTCAACCCACGCAAGATGTCGTACCGCGTCGGCTAAAGCCAACGCCACACCTTGTGCTGGGCCGCCA
>JAYTIB010000553.1:0-1535 GCA_043732205.1 Schlesneria sp.
AACTTGGCGGTCGGCGTGCCGGCGGTCACCTGCAACCGGTCCTCGTAGCGGATCGCGGTCTTGGAGACGGTGAGTCCCAGCGCCAGGCTGTTCGTGTCACGCACGCCGCGCAGGACCACGCCACCGAGGGCGCGGTACATGCCGAAGGCGGGTTCGAGCTGCGGTCGCTGCGCTTCCGGCAGCGCCGCGATGAGCTGGTCGATGAAGCCGTTCAACGCCGGTTCGGCCTGATCCAACTCGTCGGCAAAGTCCTCGGCCAACTGCTTGATGTTGACCAGCACCGACAAGTCGGCGGCGTCGAACAGCTTCTTCGACGCCGCGTCGATTTTCGACCACAACGGTTTGCCTTCGCCGTCGATCCGGTCGCGGACTTCGCCCAGCGCGTCTTCGTCCTCGGAGTAGGCCACGAACTTGCCGGACGTGTACACCGAAAAGTTCGCCGGCAGCGCATCCTTGACGTCATCGACGTCCTTGGCGGTGATGACAAACACAACCATCGGCCGCATCCCCTCGGGCTGGGCGAAGACGACCGCCCAGATGTCCTGTTCCACATCGACACCCACCAACTCGGGGTTTCCGAGCGCCTGGCCCAATCCCGGCAGGGCGGCCTGGACCGCCGGGCCAAACCCCGGCTGCACTGCATTCACAAAGTCGGCCACTTTGTCGAGCGTCGCCTGCGGTGCCTTGAGCCGCACCACCGCGCTGGCCGAATCGGGGACGGCATCGGCCGGCAGCGCGGCCTGCGCCGAAGAGACGGCGATCCAACCCAGGGACCAGACCAACAGACACGTTCCAAGCGGAACCAAGAGACGTCGCATGATATCGATCCTTAATCGAAGAGTTCGCCATGCCGGTGACGACCAACGCGGTCTCGACCGGCCATTGGGGGAAGTGATTCGTGAAGCGTCCGGATTATTGGCAACTCGGATCGTCCCCGCGAGTCATTCGGATCGATGACCACGAAAAATGTGGGAACTTGTGATTCGCCACGCCTCCTGATTTGCGGCGTTCAGACCTCGCGCGGCCCTGGCGATCCGCGCCATCCGCGACGTGTTCCAGTCGTGGTCGGAAATCCCGACCAAAAAAAGGGACCAGCTTGACATCGAAACTGCGTCAGGCCGTCACCGACCACTGCGAACGATCCCAGAAATCCAAACAGGCGCGTTACCGCCCCGACAAACAAGACAAACCCCACGCTGGCAAACCTCACATCACCACCGCCACACGACAACACAAAAATGAACTCAAACAATACCTTGCGCTCGCCTCATGAAATGGTTCACGGCGTTGGGTATTGGGGCCAAACGAAGATGTCGGGCCAGGGAAAAAGTGCGTCGTTGACAGTGGCAAAGTCGCCGAAGATCTTGTCTTCTGTCCCCAGCCTTCTGTCTCCAGCCTCCAGCCTGAAAGCCCCCATGCCACAGCTCGCCCATCAAGTCGCCGTCATTACCGGGGCCAACCAGGGGATTGGCAAGGCGATCGCCAAGCTCTTTGCCGAGGAAGGGGCGGCCGTGGTGTTGTGTGCCCGCAACGCC
>JAYTIB010000554.1:0-10960 GCA_043732205.1 Schlesneria sp.
GATGTCTGGTGGCAAGAATCGATGGACTTCGACGGCAGCACGGCCAAGTTCATCGGCAAAGTCCGCGCGGAATTGGGATTGAGCCGCCTGCGCTGTGAACAGATGGACGTGAAGCTGTCGTCGCGACTCTCGTTTGCCGAACCCGACCCCGACCGTCCCGCCGAGCCCGAATTGAGCTCCATCCACTGCCGCGAGGACGTGACGTTTGAGAACTCGGAGTACGAAGGCAACAAGCTGATCCGCGTCCAGCGCGGCCGCGTCGCCGAGTTCACGTTGGAGCGTCTGAAGGGCACGTCGTTCGCGCAGGGACCGGGCCAGATGCAGGTCTGGCAGCGCGGCCGCGGAAACCCGGCGGGACTGGCCCCGCGCGATGTCATCCAGGCGAACCGTCCGATCAGCGCCGTGACCTCCGAGTGGGACTTCACGCGGGTCGACTTCAAGGGCCGGATGACCGGCCACATCGAGCCGCAACGCTCCACGTTTCACGACTCCGTCATGATCGTGCATGGCCCGGTCGGCCTGCCGAACGAAACGATCGACCCCGACCATCTGCCGCCGCTGGCGGGCAGCATGCGCTGTGAAACGCTGGAGTTCGCGCACCAGTCCAAGGGGCCGAACCAGCCCAAGGACTATCAGCAACTGGCCGGCTGGGGCAACGCCCGGATCGAAGGCCGCGGCTTCTATGCAAACGCGGATGAGATCAGCTTCGACGGCTCGAAGGGCCTGTACATGCTGCGTGCCCACGGCAACCAGAGCGCGACGATCGCCCAGGACACCGACCAGGGAACGCGCCGCGAAGCCAGCGGCCGCCGCATCGAATTCATCCCGTCCACCCGGACCGTCAAGGTCGACTGGGCCAACGGCGCGACCGGCAGTCCGTAGACACGGCGTCAGGTTTTGGACTGCGGCGATTCATCGCCGCTTTCATTTCTTCGGCTCTCCGCCATTCCTGCTGAACAACACCCGTGAGCGGCACGGCGCTAGCCGCCGGTCTGCTGGAAATCACCGGCGGCTAGCGCCTTGCCGCTCACGTCACACAACCTTCAACGCCCGACCCCAGTTCAACCGAATGGATGTCAACATTGTTGATCAGCGGAGTTGATCGCGCCGGTTCAGCCCCGGAGACCACGCCCCGGCATCCCACTTCGCTCCGCCTCTGATCCATCACCAAGGAGCTGTGCATTTGTTACGTCCGAGAGTGGCCGCCGAGACTCAATGATCTTTCTGCCTCTCTCTTTCTGTCTCCTGCTTCGTCTGCCGGCAAAGCGGTGAGACAGAAAGAGAGAGGCAGAAAGATGAACACCGTTGGATTCCTGGCGAACTCTTGGAAGCAAAGGATGCGCAGCTCCACAACCGCGCCGTCGTTGAACAACAGCGTCTCGCCGGGGTCGGCCCGGAGCTTGAAGCATGCGGGGTGTGGGATAGGATGTTGCGGGCAATGCCCCGAAACCGTCGGGCCTGAGTGATACAAGCGGGCTGTTGGCGAGTTGGATGGCGACCGGTTCTCTTTGGTGAACGTACAGCGCATTGAAATGTCCCGCGCATTGAAAGGACGACTCCCTTGATTCCTCGACAACTTCCCCTCGCCCTTGCGTTCCTGTTGGCCGCCATCACTTCCATCGCTGATGCCGGGCCGCGGGATGGTCTGTGGAGCGAAGTGGAGGAGGCGGTCAAGAAGGGGCTGCCGAAAACGGCGATTGAGAAACTCAACCCGATCATCGAGCAGGCCCTGCGCGACAAGGCGTATGCCGAGGCGGTCAAGGCGATCGGCCGGAAGATCAGCTTGGAAGGGAACATCCAAGGGAACAAGCCCGAGGAAAAAGTGACCCGCCTGCGGGCCGAGATCGACAAGGCCCCCGCCGAGATGAAGCCGGTGATGGAGGCGATCCTGGCAAATTGGTACTGGCACTACTTCCAACAGAACCGCTGGCGGTTCATGCAGCGGACTCAAACGGCGGCCCCGCCCGGCGATGATTTCACGACGTGGGATCTGCCGCGGATTTTGGGTGAGATTGACAAGCAATTTCAGAAGGGGCTGGCGTCCGCCGACGCGCTGAAGAAGATCCCCATCGCCGAGTACAACGACCTGCTCGACAAGGGGAACTCGCCCGACATCTACCGGCCGACGCTGTACGACTTCCTCGCCCACAACGCGCTGCAGTTCTACTCGACTGGAGAACAGGCCGCGGCTCGCGCGCAGGACGCTTTCGACCTTCAGGCGGGCAGCCCGATCTTTGCCGATGCTGCGGAGTTCATCGCTTGGAACCCGGAAGCGACCGACGAGACCTCGCCGACGTTGAAGGCGATCCGGCTGTTTCAGGATCTGATCCGCTTCCACCAGAAGGACGACGACCGCGCGGCGCTGTTGGATGCGGACCTGCTGCGGCTGGAGTTCGGCAACAACAAGGCGTTCGGCGAGGAGAAGACCGCGCGCTACAAGGCGGCGTTGAAACGCTTCGCCGACAAGTTCGCCGACCATGAGATCTCCACGCGGGCGCTGTACGACTGGGCGACCGCCGTGCATGGCGAAGGAGATTGGGTCGAAGCCCGCAAGCTCGCCCAGCAGGGACTGGCCCGCTTTCCCGACAGCGTCGGCGGACGCCGCTGCTACAACCTGATCCAACTGATCGAAGCCCGCATGTCGCAGGTCAGCACCGAGCGTGTTTGGAACAAGCCGCTGCCGACGATCGACGTCCGCTATCGCAACGTGACGAAGATTTATCTGCGGGCGGTCACCTTCGATTTCGAAGAGTTCGTCAAATCGAACCGCTGGCAGGCCGAGCAATTGGATCAGAACCAACGTGTCGCCCTGCTGGCCAAACCGCCGGTCAAGGCCTGGTCCGCCGACCTGCCGGTGACGGCGGATTTTCAACACCGCGTCGAGCAACTGGCCGCCCCCGCGGACCTCAAGCCGGGCTCGTACTATTTGATCGCCAGCCACAACGAACAATTCAACGATGCCGACAACATGGTGGCATTCACCGAGTTCTGGGTCAGCGATCTGGCGCTGGTCATCCGCGTGCGCAACGGCGAGGGACTCGTCGAGGGCTTCGTGCTCAATGCCGTCACCGGCGATCCGCTGGCCGGCGCGACCGTGCGCGCGTGGCAGCGCGTCAACAACAACCAGTTGGCCCCGATCGACCCGACCAAGACCGACAAGGACGGGCTGTTCCGTTTCGACGGTGCCAACCGCAACGCGATGGTGTTCCACGCGGCGCATGACGGCCAGGCGTTGTCGTCCATCCACCAATACTACAGCTACCGCAACGACCAGCAGCCGAAGCCGTACGAGCGGACGATGTTCTTCACCGACCGTTCGTTGTACCGGCCCGGACAGACGATCCACTACAAGGGGATCTGCCTGACGGTCGATCCGCAGGGGGACAACTACAAGACGATCCCCGCCCGCAACCTGACGGTGATTTTCGCGGACGTGAACGGCAAAGAGATCGAACGGCTGTCGCACAAGACCAACGACTACGGCAGCTTCAGCGGCAGCGTGACCGCGCCGCGCGACCGGCTGATGGGCCGCATGACGATCCGCGTCGATGGCGAGCCGAACGGCGCGGCACAGGTCTCGGTCGAAGAGTACAAGCGGCCGAAGTTTCAAGTCTCAATCGAGGCGCCGAAGGAAGCCGCGCGACTCAATGGCGACGTCAAGCTACAAGGTAAAGCGGCCGCGTACACCGGCGCGGCCATCGACGGCGCGAAGGTCCGCTGGCGCGTCGTGCGACAGGTTCGCTATCCGATCTGGTGGTACTGGCGCTGCTGGTGGATGCCGCCGCAGCCGGGGGCCAACCAGGAGATCGCCCACGGCACGGCGACGACGGCGGCCAACGGCACATTCGACGTGCAGTTCACCGCCAAGCCCGATCTGTCGGTGGCCGAAGAGAGCGAGCCGACGTTCAACTTCACCATCCACGCCGACGTGATCGACACGACGGGCGAGACCCGTTCGGCCCAGCGCAGCATCAATGTCGGCTACACGGCGCTGGCGGCGACGCTGACGGCCGACGACTGGCAGACGGATGTGAAACCTGTCGAGATCAGCGTCCGCACGGCGACGCTCGATGGTGAAGGCCAGGCGGCTCAGGGTGTCCTGAAGATCTACAAGTTGAAGCAGCCCGAGAAAGTCGAGCGATCACCATTGACCGCCCGCTACTACCCTTTACCCCGTGGCGGCAAGGTGAATCTCGCCGAGGCGCCGAAGCCCGATCCGTCCAACCCGAATTCGTGGGCGCTCGGCGATGTGGTCCTTGAAGAAGCGGTGAAGACCGACGCGGGCGGCCATGCGAAAGTCTCCGCCAAGTTGGCGGGCGGCATGTACCGCGCGAAGTTCGAAACGAAGGACCGCTTCGGCAAGGCGGTCACATCCGAGTTGCCGTTGCGGGTGCTGGATCCCGACGCGAAGAAGTTCGACCTGAAAATCCCCCACCTCGTCGCCGCGCCGAAGTCGACGCTCGAGCCCGGCGAAGACTTCACCGCCCTCTGGGGCAGCGGCTACGACACCGCGCGGGCCTTCGTGGAGATCGAACATCGCGGCAAGCTGCTGCAAAGCTATTGGACCGAAGCGGGGGCGACGCAATGGCCCGTCAAGCAGCCGGTCGCGGAAACGATGCGCGGCGGCTTCACGTTCCGCACCACGATGGTCCGCGAGAACCGCGCGTACCTGCACTCGCAGCACGTCAACGTCCCGTGGACCAACAAGAACCTGACGCTGAAGTGGGAACACTTCGTCTCGAAGTTGGAGCCCGCTCAAAAGGAAACGTGGACGGCGGTCATCAGCGGACCGGACGCGAAGAAGGCGGTCGCCGAAATGGTGGCGGCGATGTACGACGCGTCGCTCGACGCCTATCAGCCGCACAACTGGGCCGGCGGCTTCGGCGTGTTCCGGACCGACTATTCCAACCTCTCATCGCAGTTTGAAAACCAACTGAAAACCATGCAGTACCTCTACCACTCGTGGCGGGTGGACCAGCGTGACGGGTCGCTCACCTACCGCAGTTTTCCGCAGGACATCATTGGCAACTTCTACGGCTACGAGTTCGGTGGCCGGGACCGAAAGGCGATGCTCGGGGGGGCACCGATGGCGGCGAATTCCGCCCGCGGACTTCAGGAGCGGGCGAAGGGTGACGGTGTGGATGCCGTCGAAAAGCAATCGCTCAGAAGAAGCGCGGACGGCAAGCCCGGTGACAAGGCGGGAGCGGACGCCGAAGAAACGCCCGGCCCGGACCTGAGCAAAGTGTCGGCCCGCAAGAATCTCAACGAGACGGCGTTCTTCTTCCCGCATCTGATCGCCGGTGAGGACGGCACCGTGAATCTGGAATTCACGATGCCCGAGGCGCTGACCGAATGGAAGTTCCTCGGCTTCGCCCACGACAGCCAACTGCGCGGCGGGCTGCTCACCGACAAGGTCGTCACGGCCAAGGATCTGATGATTCAGCCCAACCCGCCACGGTTCGTCCGTGAAGGGGACGTGCTGGAATTCACGGTCAAAGTCAGCAACCAATCGCCGACGCGTCAGACCGGCAAAGTCCGGCTGGCGTTCAACGACGCGCGCACAGCGAAGCCGGTGGATGACCTGTTGGGCAACGTCGCTCCCGATCTGTCGTTCGACCTTCCCGCCGGTGAATCGAAGTCGCTGGCGTGGAAGCTGACCGTCCCCGATGAACTCGGCTTCCTCACGTACAAGGCGGTCGGCTCAACCGGCAAGCTGTCCGACGGAGAAGAGGGTTTCTTACCGGTCCTCTCGCGGCGCATCCTCGTCACCGAGTCATTGCCGCTCCCCATCCGCGGCAAGCAAACCAAAAAATTCGACTTCGCGAAGCTGAGCGCGTCGGGCAAGTCCGACACGCTCAAGCATCAATCGCTGACCGTGCAGATGGTCTCCAATCCGTCGTGGTACGCGGTGATGGCGCTGCCGTATCTGATGGAGTCGCCGCACGAATGCACCGAGCAGACGTTCAACCGCCTGTACGCCAACTCGCTGGCCCGGCACATTGCCGGCAGCGATCCGAAGATCCACCGCGTGTTCGAGCAATGGCGCGGCACCAAGGCGCTGGACAGTCCGCTCGAAAAGAACCAGGACTTGAAGTCGGTGATGATCGAAGAGACGCCGTGGCTGCGGCAGGCTCAGGCCGAAAGCCAGGCGCGGCGCAACGTCGGCATCCTGTTCGACGACAACCGGCTGAACGACGAAACCGCGCGGCTGCTGCACAAGCTGGCCGAACTGCAACTGGCCGACGGCTCATGGCCGTGGTTCCCCGGCGGACCGTCCAACGAATACATCACGCTCTACATCACCACCGGCTTCGGCCGACTGCGGCATCTCGGCGTGAAGCTCGACACCGCCCCGGCCGTCAAATCGCTGACGCGGCTCGATGCGTGGGTCACCGACATCTACAACCACATCCCCGGCGATCGGCGTGACAAGAACAACCTCTCGACAACGATCGCGTTCTACCTCTATGGCCGCAGCTTCTTCCTGGAAGACAAGCCCGTGGCCGATCCACACAAGGAAGCGGTCAACTACTGGCTCGGTCAGGCGAAGAAGTACTGGCTCGATCTGGCGCATCGACAGTCGCAGGGGCATCTGGCCGTCGCGCTGAAACGGTTCGGAGACTTGCCGGCGGCGAAGGGGATCATGGCGTCAATCAAGGAGCGGTCGGTCAGCGACGAGGAGCTCGGCATGTTCTGGCGCGACCTCGAACTGTCATGGTGGTGGTACCGCGCGCCGATCGAAACGCAGGCGATGATGATCGAGGCATTCGACGAAGTGATGAACGACCAGGTCGCCGTCGAGGACTGCAAGGTCTGGCTGCTCAAACAAAAGCAGACTCAGGATTGGAAGACAACCAAGGCGACGGCCGACGCGGTCTATGCGCTGCTGCTCCGGGGCAGCGACCAGCTCGCCTCCGATGCGCTGGTGGAACTCGTCCTCGGCGGCGAAACGATCAAGCCCGAGAACGTCGAGGCCGGGACCGGCTTCTACGAACAGCGGTTCGGCCGCGGCGAGATCCAGCCGAAGCAGGGCGAGATCACCATCAAGAAGCTCGATGAAGGTGTGGCGTGGGGCAGCGTCCACTGGCAGTACTTGGAAGACATGAGCAAGATCACGCCCCACACGGGAACGCCGCTCAAGCTGACCAAGTCGCTGTACACGAAGGCCCACACGAAGAAGGGCCTGGTGCTCGAACCGGTCAAAGGCCCCGTCGAAGTCGGCGACGAACTGGTCGTGCGAATCGTGCTGAAGACCGACCGCGACATGGAGTACGTCCACCTGAAGGACTACCGCGGCAGCGGCACCGAGCCGGTCAACGTGCTGTCGAAGTACAAGTACCAAGACGGCTTGGCGTACTACGAATCAACCCGCGACACCGCCAGCCACTTCTTCATCGACTACCTGCCGAAGGGAACGTACGTCTTCGAGTATTCCACCCGAGTGCAACTCCGCGGCCGCTACCAGACCGGCATCGCCGGCATCCAGTGCATGTACGCCCCGGAATTCAACAGCCACTCGGAGAGCCTGCTGCTGGAGGTGAAATAACCCCGCGAGCCCCGTGATTCGCTCAGTGGCGGGGAAGCGGACACATGCCGTTCGTCTTGAGACTTTCCTGACGCTACCGGATTGCAGGTGCTGCCGTTTTTGCCCCGAAGGGGCGGAGGAAACCAGCCCAGGGCAAGCTCGCTTTGCGAGCGCCGCCCTGGGATCGGGGGATCCAACGAATTGATGTGCCCTGAAGGGGCACGGGAGTTCTCGGCGTTCCGTAGCCCCTTCAGGGCAGACATCCTTGTGGCTGTGACCCAGGGCGGCGCTCGCCGAGCGAGCTGGCCCTGGGCTGATTTCCGTCGGCCCCGTCGGGGCGAAGAACATAACACCTGCAATCCGTTAGAGTCAGAGTCTGACGAATCAACCACTGTTGGATTTCACGGCGACTTCATTCCGCCAGTCGGCATTGCAACAATTGGCATTCCGTACTGTGAACAGCAGTTCCCCAGACGGATGGTGATTGCATCCTCGGCGCGCGACCGCAATCGTGGGGCGGCGCTCGCCTACTTCCCGCGACTCCGACACTCATCATCCTGTCAGCCATGTACACCACCTCGGCCACGCTGCTCGAACGAGTCCGCCTGCGAACTGACAGCGCGGCGTGGGATCGGTTTGTGAAACTCTACACGCCGTTTCTGTATCACTGCGGGACGCGGCTCGGTCTGGCCGAGGCCGATGCGGCGGATGCTGTGCAGGATGTGTTTCTGGTGCTGCTCGACAAGCTGCCGACGTTCCAGTATTCGCAGGACGGATCGTTTCGTGCGTGGCTGAGGACCGTCACCGTCAACAAGTGCCGCGAACGATTCCGCAAACGGCACGAAACCGCAGCGGGAGGATCAGATCCGGGACTGAGCCAATTCGCCGATGCGGCCGACTCGGACGAGTTCTGGAACGTCGAGTATCGCCAGCAACTGGTCGCCCGCGCGTTGGAGATCATGCAGGCCGAGTTCGAGCCCACCACCTGGCAAGCCTGCTGGCAAACGACCGTCGAGGATCGTCCCGCCGCCGACGTGGCCGCCGAACTGGGCATCACGATCAACGCCGTCTACGTCGCCCGTTCGCGCGTCCTCCGCCGCCTGCGAGAAGAACTCCGCGACCTGCTCGACGAGTAAACGTCCGCTCTGCTCCCGCTGAGCTGCCAAAGCGAACTCCCCGATCCCGCAGCATTTCTATTTTCGCCTCCGCCAATAGCCGGCGCGGCGACTGTAGTGTGCAACGGCAAGAATGATGACGTCGTCCGAGCGAACCTCAAAGACGAGTTGGTACGGCAAACGATCCAGCGGGCAGCGGTGGACGACGCGTTGGCTGCGATTCCATTCTTCGAGTGGAAACTGCTCGGGACTTGCCGCGACAGAGTCCAAAGCCCGACTGACTTCCGTCAGGAAATCGTCACCCAACCCCGCCTCGCGCTCCTCATACCACCGGGCGCTGTCGACCAATTCGCGTTCGGCACGAGTGAGGAAGCGAACCGGCATCAGTTCGATCCCTGTGCCAAGATCTCGCGCGCCCGGCGGATGACGTCAGCCGCCGTTCCCTCGGCCAACTCACCCCGCTCGACGGCCGCGAGGCGTTCGTCGAGTTCTGCCGACCAAGCCGCCGCGGCGTTCGACGAATCGACAGTCAGCTCCAAACTCTCGATCAACCAATGCGCGAGCCGCGCCCGTTCGGGACGAGGAAGTTCCAACAACGATTCCAACAGTTCCGCAGATCCGACCATGACATTAAACCTCGCGAGGGGGCGGTCACCAATGGCTTGCCGCAGTCTAATGCGGTCGCAGATCGTCGTCAAAGTGCGACCGTCGATCATCGGCCGCCGGGTGTGGCAAATCTTACTGGCAACTCAATCAGCCGCAGGGCGCTAGCCCCGGTTTGGACGTGCTGCCCGAACGAGAACCGGGCGCTAAATCACTTCTATTGATTCTGCGACAAACCCGAACCAATTGCCGGAACAGCATCTTGCTCGATGAAGCATTGCACGGGCACTGACCGAGCCGACAGACACCGAAAAAACACATAAACGGCCGTAGTTTGGAAATTGTCCCCCGCCGGTTTGGCTGGCCGGCTTGATTGTCCATCCTTCGCATGTCACCAAGTCCATTGTCGATCAGTGTCGCAGAATCAATAGAAGTGATTTAGCGCGTTCCGGCAGATCCCGCCAGGAAATCTTGCCACACCCCGGCCCCCCAAGTGCCCACGCACTCCGAGCATCCGGGTCACTTTGTCTTGTCCCCTCGACCCGCCCTGTCTTCAGAGAACGAGTACCGGCGGGGAGCGGGCCAGGGTCAGGGAACTTCTTCCCCGATCAAACAGGCGAGCCGCCTAATTGTGAGGCCGCGGGTCAAGCCGCGACGAAGAACCCGCGGCCTGACGGCACGCGACTTGCCTCGGAAACGCCTTCCGAAAAATCTGGCGAAATCGCTGACAGGTTTCGGCGAGGTCGCGCATAGGGATGGATGTCTGCTCGGCCCTGTTGCTTGGGCAACCCGGTTCGGCCGAGCCAAATCCACGCATCGCTCGCCAAATATCACGAGCAACACAAGGAGCAAGATCGTGCCTGAGGCAAAAAGAAATCATCGAATCAAGGGACCGTTCGACTTCGGAGACGCCGAATCATCGACCGTCAGCGCACGCCTGAAATCACGCAGCCAAAGAGATCAAGGCAGTCTGGGGCTGGTCTTTGCCAAATTCATCTGCTGGGTGATCGGCTTCGGTGGTGGGCTGTTACTCTTGCATTGGCACTAGGCAACGAGATTACCTTTGTCGGGGTCGCACATTGCAAACGATTTCCGCTCGGCCCGGTTGCTTGGGCAACCCGGTTCGGCCGAACCAATACTCACGGATCGCTCGCCCAGTACGGCTGGCAACACATGGAGCAAGATCATGCGGAAACCGATCGTGTGGCAATCAGTTAACTGCGGTCGATTGACAGCCACAGTCACGTTTGTCACCTGCCTGTCCGTATTGACGGCATCGCTTGTCGCACAAGAAGGGACGGCCATATTCGGCCAAAAGCCCGCAGCGGATGACTCGATTGTCGATTACCTCAAGTCAAACAAGCGTGATTCGACTTTTGAGGCCCGTTTGAAGCTCTTTGGCGAACGATGTTCCGGCGAAAAGAAATACAAAGGCTCTGCCGAGCAAAACGTGAAGTTGCTGGACTCCCTGCTCGCAGACGACAAAGAAGCCACCGCATCCGTCGAGGCAACGAAGTTGCGACTCGAGGAATCGGCAACAACAAACAAGCCGGAGAAAGCGGACCGCCTCATCGAAAAGTCGCAAACGATGCGCCGCTGGATCCCGGCAGAGGGCTTCGGTGTGCATGGCACGTACGTCGTCAAGGTTCGAGGATCGATCTCGAGGGGCCAGATTTCTGATCGCAATTTCGATGTGGCTGTTGATTCGGCATCGACT